>CAVAHH010000027.1:0-12388 GCA_963588395.1 bacterium | reverse complement strand
AGCCATAACCACCCATTACCTGCACGGCATCAGTAGTAACCTGCATAGCAGTATCTGCAGCATAGCATTTTGCCATAGCAGCTTCCTTGGAGAATTCCATGCCCTGATCACGCATCCAGCAGGCCTTTTGCACCAGCAGACGGGCAGTGTCAACCTTCATGGCCATATCAGCAAGCATTGCCTGCACCATTTGGAAGGAAGCGATAGGCTGACCAAACTGACGGCGCTCCTTGGCATATTTTACAGCGCAATCCAAAGCTGCCTGGGCAATGCCAACAGATACAGCGCCAACGAACGGACGGGCGCTATCCAAGGTGTTCATAGCGATGCGGAAGCCTTCGCCCTCACGGCCTACACGGTAGGATTCGGGGATAACGACGTCCTGCAGCACCAGCTCGGTGGTGTTGGACGGGCGGATACCCATCTTGTTTTCCTTCTTGCCAACGGAGAAGCCCGGAGTGTTCTTCGGTACGATAAACGCAGTCAAGCCGCGGATGCCGCCGCTCTTACGGGTATTGGCAAATACCAGGAAGATTTCGGCCAGACCGCCGTTGGTGATAAACATTTTGGTACCGTTTAAGGTGTAGGTACCATCTTCTTTATTGTGTACGGCACGGGTAGAAACGCCGCCGGCGTCACTGCCTGCACCAGGTTCAGTCAAAGCAAAGGCAGCCAAACCGCCGTTATTCAAAATATCGCAGTACATTTTCTTCTGCTCGTCAGTACCGGCCAAAAGCACAGGCACAGTTGCCAAGCTGTTGGCAGCAAGGGAGGTTGCCACACCGGCACAGCCCTTACCCAGCTCTTCGTAAATAGTAGCTACGGAAATGCTGTCCAGACCAGGGCCGTCCAGCTCTTCCGGCACAATAACGTTCAAAAGGCCTATTTCGTTAGCCTTTTCAATCAAGCCGTCACGCATATGGTTCTGTTCGTCCATTTCAGCAGCGTAAGGGGTAATTTCCTTTTCGACAAAATCCCTCACCATTTCCTGTAATTCAAGTTGTTCCTCGTTTAATGCAAACTCCATCATATCCTCCTTAATATCGAGCGGTGCTTCCGCCATCTTTCCCTTCCAAAATAAACTCGGACAAGCTCACCATTTGGCGGGTATTTCTTCAAATCGGTCAACAACAAACATCGTTGTTAAAATTGTCCCAATTAAACGATCATCACTGTCAGTCATTTCAGCTTCAATAACCATTGTGCTGTGGCCATTATGCTTGATGTGGCTGTGTACGAAAAGCCTTGTCGGCTTGTGTATGCCCTTGATGAAATTCATGCTGAAGTTCAGCGTTGCAACTGCAGCACCCACGCTGGCACCCGTAACGCCCAGCACCGAATCTGCCAGCGCCAGCATCACGCCGCCGTGACAAATTCCACGGTGGTTAAAATGCTTCGCAGGGTCTATGTCAATGCTAACAACCACACTTCCACACTTAATTTCGTCAATATGCACACCAAAGGTGTTCATAAAGTTATTATTAGCATACATACTACGGATATAGGCCGGAACGTCTTGTACCTGCTCCAACTCAATCACTGCCTTTCGCTCGCCAGCCGAAAAATCAACTGTCGGTATGTCCTTATTAAAGACAATAGAAATCCCCTGTCCCCCTTATTAAGAAAGCATAAAAACACAATTTGGGGTACAGGTTAACACATTTCTTATATTCTACCACACCCGACATTATTTGTCGACAGTTTAAAGCCAAAAAATTGCCTTGCTTTTGTCTTACGCTACTGCTTACAGGCAAATTTTCCCGTACTGCCTATGCAGGCTGTTTTAAACCCATGGTATAAATACCTGCCACACCCCTCGAAAAAAGCAAAACAAAAGCACCTGCCAACACTACTCTGACAGGTGCTGTATAGGCTATTAAAATTTAACCTGTGACGGCTCGTAATCCACCGTTGTCTTAACAAAGGCGATTTCGTTGCAATACGGGTACTGCGGACAGTAAACGCATTCCTTCCACACCTTCTGCGGCAGCTTGTCCTTAGCCGTTTCAATATAATCACACTTGGCAAAAAAGCCAGGCTGGTAGGTGAGTGCGAAGAACATCGTCACACCGCGCTCCACGCCTTCCTTTTCCAGATGCTCGATAATCTGGCGGCCAATGCCTGTTTTCTTTAAGGACGGCTCCACTGCGAGCGAACGGATTTCGGCTAAGCGGTCCCACACAAAGTGCAGCGCACCACAGCCCAAAAGACGGTTGTTTTCTACCGCCAAAATATAATCGCGCAGATTTTCATAAATCGCGTTGCGCGAACGCGGCAGCATCAGGCCCTCATGCGCATAATCATTCAACAATTTGTGTATATGCTCCACATCGCCAAAGGTTGCAGGACGAAAAACGATCATAATCAAGACTCCCTCATTTACATAGCTTCCATTGCAGTTTTATGCTTATTTGATTCTATATATATTACCACGAAACGCAGGGGAGTACAAGTATAAAAATACAATAAATTATGTTACAAAACCAGCATTCTTGAAGTAAGCCATGCGTAGCTCTTACATGCGCTCCTTCAGCATGTCCGCCGCCGCACACAGTGCCACGATGATGGCTGCAGGACGCGGCGGACAGCCGGGCACAGCAATATCCACAGGCACGACGTCTGCCGCACAGCCCACAGTCGCATAGGTGCGTCCATAGGTGGAACCGCCTGCAGCACAGGCACCACAGGCCATCACCATTTTAGGCTCGGGCATAGCCTCATAGGTCATGCGCAATGCCTGCTCCAGGTTGCGCGTCACCACGCCCGTAACCATCAGCATATCGGCATGGCGCGGCGAGGCTACGAAGGCAATGCCGTAGCGGTGCAAATCATAAACAGGGTTACTCATAGCACCCAGCTCAAAATCGCAGGCGTTGCAGCTGCCGGCGTCCAAATGACGCACATGCAAAGATCTTCCCAGCTTCGCTGTGACAGCCTCGCCAATCTCCACCGCACTTTCGGTCAGGATCTGAGCCATGGTATCGCGGTTAGTGTGTGTCAAAAGTGCGCCGGCACAGGCCTCCACACAGCGGCCACAAAAAAGGCATTTTTTATAATCTATCTTCAGCGCACCGTTCTCTACGCCCACAGCTCCCACAGGGCAGGCTTTTATACACGCTTCGGCAGCAGTCATATCCGCGCCAGCTTCGCAGTGCAGACGGCCACGAAAACGCTTGTGACCCGTCGTTTCTATATTTTCAGTTGCAATCCTCCCGCGGAAGATTGCCTCCAGCATTTTTAGCATCTTGCCACCTCCCTAGCGGTCTATGCAGGCATAGCACAGCTCAAAGCTTTTGTTAATCAGCGGAAAGTCGGGGATGATGTCACCCTGCACCGCCACCGTCAGCGCCGGCCAGTTGGGATAGGACGCACTGCGCACAAACAAGCGGTCAATGCGTCCCTCCTTATCCAGCAGCAGGCAGTGCAGATTATCACCGCGGGCCGATTCACTGATGCCCCAGGTGAAGTGTCCCTCCTCCTGCTGCAACGTGCCCAGATCTACAGACAGCACAGTTTCGGCATTGCGACGCAGCTTGGCAATAAGCTGGCGCACCAGACTGATGCTTTGCGCCACCTCGCCAATGCGCACCTTGATGCGTGCTTCCACGTCACCTGCCTGCTCGGTAAACACGGCAAAATCAAGCTCGTCGTAAATGCCGTAGCCGATATCCTTGCGGCTGTCGCGCGCAAGGCCGCTGGCACGTGCACCCACGCCCACCATAGCTAGGTCAAACGCTGTCTGCTGACGCACCCTGCCCGTAGTGCGGATGCGGTTGACAAAGTTTGCCTGCTCCCACATAATGTGCACCATGTCGGCGTAGGTCTGCTCCACCTCGTGCAGCACGTCCTCAATCTCCTCCAGCATAGCGTCCGTCACATCATAAGCTACGCCGCCGGGGATAATGAGCCCACGCAGGAAGCGGTTACCTGCGATCAGCTCGTTTAACTGCATCAAGTATTCCTTTAAGCGTGCACCCATGCTGATGATAGGCGAAAAACCGACGCCGGCACAGATATTGCCCGTATCACCTACATGGTTATACAGGCGTTCCATTTCGGCCGCCAGCGTACGGATGAGCCAAGCACGGTAAGGAACCTTTTCCTGCGAGCACTTTTCCACCGCCTGGCAAAAGCTCAGCGTATTAGCAACGCTGCAGGCGCCACAAATACGCTCCACCAAGGGCAGTGCCTCCCAGGGAGTGAGTCCCTCTACAGCCTTTTCTATGCCTCGGTGTGTAAAAAACAGCTTAGCATCCAGCTGCAGCATAGCCTCGCCTGCCTGGCTGAAGCGAAAATGGCCCGGCTCGATGATGCCTGCATGGATGGGGCCTACAGGTACTTCAAACAGGCCCTCGCCCTGGGATGTGAGCATTTCGTAGTCACGGTGACCGCGCGCATCGTAATCCTTAGGATATTTTTTGAGCAGAGGATGAAATTCCTCGGGAAAGCTTTCATGTAGCACCAAGGGACGCAGGTCAGGGTGTCCCTGAGGCTCAAAGCCAAACATATCGTGCAGCTCACGCTCATACCAGGCAGCTGCAGGCAAAAGCGTGCTCAGCGACTGGTACGACAGCGGCCCGTCTGTAGGAAACTGCGCCTTTAAAACATCAATATCACGCTTAGGCGCGTTATAAAACAGGCAGTAGATTGCCAAACCACCGCCCTGCAGCGTTTCATCAGCACCAAACATGGCAGCTAACGGCCTTTTGCCGCCATCACTGCAGATATTGGCCGCGCCGCGTAAATTTTCGGGTTTAACTAGCATCGCCTCAGCCTCCTATAATGCGCACAGCCTGGTTCAAAAGATTGTTGAGCCAGGGAATATTTTCAAAGCCTGCGCCCACAACGCAGGTCATAAGCAAGAGCAGCGCCAGCACAGGCACATCAATCACACCCAGCAAATCGCCCAGGGGCGCACGCTTGGCCTTGTCGCACAGCATGCGCATGCCATGGTACAAAATACCGATGAGCACTCCTGCCAAAAGCAGGATAAGCGCACTGCCGGCCAGCCAGTGACCTTCGGCAAAGAGCGCCACCATGATATAAAACTTGCTGAAGAACAGCCCCATCGGCGGCAGGCCCAAAATGCCCAGCATGCCCAAAAGCCAGAAGGTAGCCGTATGTGGCACATCCTTGATCATACCGTGGATACGCATCATGTTGCGCGTTTGGTATTCCTGGATGATGGTGCCTGCAATATAAAAGAGCACGAACTTAATCATCGCATGACTGTACATATGCAGCATAACAGCCTTCAGCGACAGTGCCGAAAAGGCGCCGATGCCTGCGACCATAATACCTATATTTTCCATCGAGGAATAGGCCAGCAGACGCTTGACGTCGCGTTGCACCACAACGAATGGTACAGCTACGGCCACCGTCAGCACGGCAAAAAACAGCAGCATGCTGCTCATCATCGCACTGCCTGCGGTAGGCAGCAAGATCACCAGGTTGCGCAACAAAACATAAATCGCACAGCTGCACAAGGCGCCGCTCAACATACCGCTAGTCAGCGACGGTGCTTCGGCGTAGGCATCGGGCAGCCACGTATGCATGGGCGCCATACCGGCCTTGGTACCATAGCCGATGACGATAAACAGAAGCGCCAGCTTGGTCAAGGCAGGATTCAGGCTGCTTGCATGCTGATACAAATACAGCCAGCTGAGCGCCTTATCACCGCCAAGGGCAGCCAGTTGGGCATAATACAGCACCAGCGTTCCCAACAGCGCCAGACAGATGCCTACGGTGCACACCATAATATACTTCCAGGTTGCTTCCAGCGCCGCACGGGTAAACTTAAAGGAAATCAACAGTGCGCTGATTAAGGTTGTCGCTTCAATGGCAACCCACATCAGGCCCAGATTTTTGACCAAAAGCACAATGAACATCGTCCAGCAAAAGAGCTGCATCAGCGCAAAATAACGCCCCGTCTGCAGCTGCTCGCCCTTTAAGACACCGCAGCGCTCCTCGCGCGTCAGGTACGAGCGTGCCGTCCAGGTAGCCGCCATATACAGCGTGGTGATGATGATAATCACCCACATATTGAGCGCGTCAATATAAAAATAATCGTCCACATAAGGCACAGCCGGATTAAACGCCCGCGCCATAAGCACTACACACGCGCCCACGGCAGTTGCAGTCAGGCGGTGCAGCCAGTGCAGAATATTATTGTCAAAGCCTGCTACTAGCGCCAGCACAGCGCACAGCGGGGGCAGGCATAGCATTATCAATATGTATGTTAACATTTCATCCCTACCCTTTCAGCTTGTCCAGCACGTTAGTATCCGTCGTCTTAAACGACAGGCGCAGGCGCGAGGTCAAAATAACCAAAATAACTACAGCAATGAGCACGTCCAAAAAGATACCCAGCTCGATAATCAGTGGTAAGCCCTCGGTCATAATCAAGCCCAAAAGGTAAATGCCGTTTTCCAGCGTAATCAGGCCAATCATCTGCATGATGGCGCGACTGCGCATAACAATTAGCGCCAAGCCTGTCATAATCATAAACATAGACGTTGCCAGGATATCGCGTCCCGCGCTGTTAGGCAGCAGGCTGTCGATAACCATATACCCCAGCGCCAGGCTAGCTGCCGCAAACGCCGTGGAATAGTTGACGTTGATATCGCTGACGATTTCGCGCTCATCACGTAGCTGGCGCACAACACGCAAAATAGCGTAAGGAATGAACAAAACCTTGACAGCGATGGTCAAAACGCCTGGCAGCCAAGCATGCAGGCCGCTGCCATGGTCCAGGCCGATAACCAAGCAGGCTGCCGCGATCAAAGCAGACTGCACCGCCAGACACAGCGTTGCCCGGCGCAGCTCCACAAAGCGTGTCTGCAAAAAGACGATAAACATTAAGCTAACTACTAAGTATTCCATTGCTGCCTCCTTACTGCGCCACTACGGCCAAAAGCAGCATCAGGCCTGCAGCCGCCAAATACACACGCACCTTAAAGAGGCGCATTTTATTATTCAAGGTTTCAACAACGCCCACCGCCACAGCAGCTAGCAGCACCTTCATCACCACAGGCAGATCCAATGGCAGATACAGCATAGCGAACAGTAGCAAAAATACCAGCAGCTTCAGCTGACTCGCCAGATGAATGACTGCCAGCAATCGTCCCGAATATTCCAGCGTCATACATTCGTGGATCATCGTCAGCTCCAGATGCGTGTCAGGGTTATCCACGGGAATACGGCTGTTTTCGGCAAGCAGAACGAGGAAGAAGGCAATGCAGGTCAAAACGCCTGCCACCGTCAGGTTGGCCTCCCCCACGCGCAGGCTCATACCTGCAAGCGAGGTGCTGCCTGTATGCAGCACGTTGCTGAGCACCGCCAACATCACCACCGGCTCCACAAAGGCGGCCACGTACACCTCGCGGCTGCCGCCCATGCCACCAAAGGCAGTGGCCGCATCCATCGAGGAGACCGCCATAAAGAAGCGTCCCAAGGCCAGCAGATAGACAAAAACGAACACATCCCCAAAGCTGGCCTGTCCGCCGAAAAGTCCCGGCAGCATGCAGGCTGCAGCCACCGTCGTCACAAAATACACACAGGGTGCCAGGCAAAACAGCTTGCTTGTATATGGCGTGAGCAGTGTAGGCTTGCCCCACCATTTGCGGATATCATAATAATCCTGCCATACGCTGCTGCCAATGCGGTTTTGCAGCGTTGCCTTCACCTTTTTGATAATGCCGCCCACGAGCGGAGCACAGGCCAGCAGGATAAGTGCCTGCGCCAGTCCCAGAGCCAGCTGCAATAAATCATCTGTCAACATCATTTATACAACGCCCCCCATACCAGCACCAGCATCATCGCCACCATAACATAAGAAACATACAAACGCACGCTGCCCTGCTGCAGGCGGCGCAAAAATGCCGAAATACCGACAAAATGCTTTTGGAATGGCATATACAGCTTTTCGGTAATCATATCAGGAATCTCCAGCTTATAGGAAAGCTGACGGCCAAAGTAAGCATGCTCCTTACGCATGTAGCTTACCTGGCGCTTGGGCTTCAACAAGTAGTCAAACGCACGACGCACAGGCTTGCTGAAGCCTGTTGCCGAATATTGCTGGCGCGCCGTCGGATAGGTGCCGCAGTTCCAGGTAACGCTTTGCTGTACAAAGCAATTTTTTACCGCCAGCCACATTACAAATCCCAGCGCTGCCAAAAGCAGCAGCACCAGCAAAGGCTTGTAGGCAGCACCTGCGCCCACGCCGCCCCAGGCAAGGCCAAAGCTGCCAGCAGCAAAGTCACCTGGCAGCCCCAATGCGAAGCTGGCAGCCTGCATAACAGGCACAGGATATAAGCCAAAAGCAAGCACCAGCACGCTTGCTATGCCCATAGCCAGCAGCATCAATTTATCCGCCTCGTGCGCATGCTCTGCTATTTCGCTACGCGCACGTCCCAAAAACGTAATGCCAAAAAGGCGCACAAAGCAGCCCAAGGCCAAAGCACCGGTAAAACCCAGCAGGATGAAGGCCAGTGCCGTCCACAGGCGGATGTCATGACCTGCTCCTGTCGCCGCCAGCGTAATAAAGCTCTGCAAAACCAGCCACTCACCTATAAATCCGTTGGTGAGCGGCACGGCGGCGAGCGCCAGCGAGCCAACGAAGGTAAAGGCAGCAGTATATGGCATTTTGCGCAACAGGCCGCCAAACAGCTCCAAGTTCTTGCTGCCTGTGCCATGCATAATGCTACCTGCGCTCATAAACATCAGCACCTTAATAATGCTATGGTTAAAGGCATGCACCAACGCCGCCACAAAGCCCAGCATATATAAATTGCTGCCGCCACTAAGCTTCAGCAGCATACCGCAGCCAAAGGCAGCAAAGATAACGCCCATGTTTTCTACCGAGGAATAGGCCAGCACGCGTTTGATATCCGTTTCCATCTGCGCATAGAGCACGCCCAAAAAAGCGGAAAGCACACCTGCCAGCATCACGACGATGCACCACCAATAATTCCAGGCAGGCAAAAAGCTGAACATAAAACGACCAAAGCCATAAAGCGCGATTTTGAGCATCACGCCGCTCATGAGTGCCGACACATGGCTGGGAGCAGCAGGATGCGCCTTGGGCAGCCACACATGCAGCGGCACCAGGCCGGCCTTGAGGGCGAAGCCGATAAAGGCGCAGGCAAAGGTCAGATGCTGCCATGCTCCCTGCAAGCTGTTCTTAGCCATCGTCGCAAAGCTAAAGCCATCGCTGGCAGAGCCTGCAAGCAAAAAGGCAATCATAATCGCCGCCGTGCCCAGGCTAGTCATAACCAGATACTGGTAGGCAGCGTTCCAGGTAGTGCGCTTTTCGGATTCATGGTTGACCAGCATAAAGGAGGCCACCGCCATAATCTCCCAAAAAAGCAAAAAGCTGAAGGCGTCACCTGCCAAAAGCACAAGTACCATGGACATAATAAACAGGCACCACATGCCGCCCAAAAGGCGTAGGCGGCTGCCCTCGTAGGCACGTGCGTAACCCAAAGCGTAAATGCTGGTAATTACGCCCGCAATACCCGTTAAAAGCAAAAAAATCGCACTCCAGCCGTCGCAGGTCAAAGAATATGAGCCCCAAACCAAAGGCAGCGGTTGCACGCAGCCAAACAGCTGCAGAGCCGCCGCATAGGCACAAAGACCACTGCCGCAAAGTGCCGCAGTGTTTGCCAGCCAATGGGCTGCACGCTGCAGGCTGTGGGGAAATAGCAGGGTCAGCACGCCAACTCCAAAACAGCCGACAGCAAGTAAAAACATTTCCATTTCATCACCTACATAATAAATTTTCACGTTCTTCACAAAAATGACATGTATTGCACATTATACCACATTTGCAGGCAGCATAAAAGAAAATTTTTAAATTTTACCTTGAGCTTACATGCAAAAACATAGATACATCGCGTTCTATCCAAGACACAAAAAACAGCACCACAGGCTGCGCTATTAGCGCACGCTTGTGGTGCTGTTTTGCTGTAAAGTATAAAGCTTAAAATTCTACATTATGCCGCTTCCTTATCGTCCTTTTGCGCTTTCGCAGGACTTCCAAAGGCGATAGCATACCCAAGACCGAGAAGTAGACAATAGCAATCTAGTGTATGCATGGTATCCCCTATACCTGCCGCCAGGCTACCGCAAAAGGAAACCGCAAACATAATATATGGCAGCCTTTCACCAGCTTTTTGCAGCCTTCTATACAAGGCTCGCAATAACACAATTATAGGAAAGAAAAATACACCTAAACCTAATACGCCGCTTTCGCTAAACCTACTGGTATATTCACCCAACAAAGGGAAGCCTGAACGCATTATCCCCAGCCTTTCCCTAAAGCTCAGCCACATCTTGACCTCATTATCCTGCAATGCCTTTTCTGAAAAATAATCAGGCAGATAAGCGTTGCGCAGCTCCTTACCAACGCCTAGAATAGGGTGGTCTAAGCCAATTTTTAAATCTGCCTCCATCACCGAATAACGCGCCCTGTTGCTGCGAGCGTCAGAATTAGCCAATGAGCCGGCATTGCTTTCCACATATGTCACCAAAGCATTATCTAGTTTTTTCACACCAACATCCTCAGATTGATTAGTAAAAGCACCGCCAGTTAATTTGCTGTCCATACACTGACTTACAAAGCCAACACCAACAAAAAACGCACACAGACTGATGACGATAACCTTTCCTAGAGCCTGCAAAGAGCTTTTCTTTCTTGTCCACAGCAGGCAAAATAGTGCCAGCAAGACCAACTCGCCCACGTACAGCATAAATGTTGTCCTAGCTCTGGTCAAAATAAGACCAAAGGATAATAAAAACGCAACTAAAGCATACCATTTATCCTGCCTTTGATAAATTTTGTGCCACAGCCAGGGTAAAGCAAAGGCCATATAGATACCGTAATATGAGGGTTCCGAAAAAACAGACCGCAGCTGCGCAGGCCACAAAAGCGGTGGCCACCATTTTCCCTCTCCTTCTATATCATGGATAAACGGATTAATGAGCCGCAAAAACGGTTCTGCTGCTTCGCTGTGGGCAAGCCAGACTACCTCCACAACGCTGTAAAGAATTATAATAATGGACGAGGCTAAAATTGCCTGTGGCACAAGCTCTACAGCCTGTTGCCATTCATTTTTATACCAGCAATACACAATATAAGCACTGCCAAACCACCAAATAACTTCCCACAGCACGCTCTTTAGTGCCCGCCCTACAAGCCACACCTTTATAAGCAGGCTATTATCCACCGCTAGCCCATGTGCCTGACAAAATGCTAACACTTTGTATAGCCTTGCCATCTGGCTAGCAGGCCCTGCCAATATCTGCTCATAATAGGGAAAATTGTATACTCCCACTACAACAGAAAGCAGCATAATTCCACAAAAGGCCGCTATATACTTAGCAAAGGGCCTGATATCTACAAAGACGTTTTTATATTTGTACTGACACCAAAAGCTGTAGACAAAAGCTGCCACAAGCGGATATACCAGCAGCTTTGCGCTTATAGGCCCGCCGATAAAGCTGAGCTGTGCAGACCTGGGTATATTGTTAAAAATCAAGGAAAACACCATCAGAAAGAAGATGGTGTCGCGTATTTTGCTATTCATAGATACTAGTAACCTTCTTTAAACAAACGCCGTTGTTATCTATTTTTCTTCTTTTGCCAATACAGCTTTAGCTTTTTGCACATATAAAATACGCATGGCAAATTTAACAAATAGGCACAGCTTGCTATAGCATTTTTTAAGCTACTAAAGCAATATACAACCGGCACTATCTTCTTCACTCTTTGAAAACGTCGGCAGAATTCCTTGTAACTATCTCCTGTTTCCTCAGTCCGCCAAAATGTCATAAGGTAAGGACCAAGAGACGATAAAAGCATCTCATATTTGCCGACAGCATCCATAGCCAGCAAAAAAACTCTTTCCTTTTCCAGAGCATACATAGCATCATCGAAGGCCTTCATCGTCCTTTGTTTAGTCAGGCTGTTTTCCACAAACTGCAAATAATGATACTGAGGAACATTGATATAAATATAGCTTGTTATATTCTGTAGATAAATATAATTAAAGACCCTGTCCTCCGAATATGATCTGCCTAAAGGAAATCTAATATTATGCTTGCGAATTATATCCTTACGGTACAGCTTGCAGCAAGGACTTGGCATTAACCTATACAATTTGACTAAATCCTGCTGCAAGCAGCCTGTCAACTTACGTTTATCAATGCTTTCTGCTACAGATTTATCAGGATAATCAAAGAAATTCGGTGAAATGGCCAGCTCACTGCCCGTTTCTAGGATAGCCTGCACCAAATTAGTCACGTAATTTTCTTCCAGCCAGTCATCACTATCAATAAACGTAATATATTCGCCGCTACTACGTTCAAGACCGAAATTACGCGAATAGCT
>CAVAHH010000026.1:0-12589 GCA_963588395.1 bacterium | reverse complement strand
CTGCTAGACCATGCGATATTGCAGGAGCTACTGCTTGACCACAGTAGCGGCCGCAATATTATCTGGGCGACGGATGATTACGCGCATCTAGGCGTAGGCTATGCTGCCACCGATTCCATTACGCCAGAGGCTGTCACAGGCGCAGGTGGCAGGCTTATCTGTCCCCGCGCTTTAAAAAGTAAAGACTTGCAGGGTGCACGCACACGCAACATGGCGGAGGTGTTTACGCCCCTGTGGATTTGCAACAAAATGAATAATTTGGCAGATAGTACCTGGTTTGGCTGTGAGAACGTTTTTAATACTGAAGCAGGTAGCACCTGGCAGGCAAGTACTGCGAAAATCCCCTTTGAATCAGAAAAGGGTCCACGCGGTTGGATGCGCTACATCGTAGGCAAACGCCTAGAAATTACCTGCGGCGAAGCACCGTATCTTGCCAGCCGTTACGACCCATTGACAGGTGAGATGCTGCCGCTGGCGCAGCGCATTGGCCTTTTGGACCGCAAGCTGCGGGTGATAAACGAACGCACACGCAACTTTGTGGATAGGGAGCGTGCGCAAAGGCGTTGGCTGGAGCTTGCACGCCTGGCGTTGCATAGCACCTATGGTTTTGAATGGGCAGGAGACAACGTGCTTTTGGCCAGAGAAAACCTGCTGTTTACGGTTAACGATTACTACAAGGACAAATTTAATGAGGACCTGCCTGCGACTGTGTTGCTGCAGCTGGTGCGGATCATTGCCTGGAACATTTGGCAGATGGACGGCCTGAAGTGCGTGGTGCCGCTTTCGTGCCACGATTACCCCAAAGAACGCAAGGCGGCGCAGCCCAATTTGTTTTTGGCCAAGGATTTTAGCGAACGCACCCTAAAGCGCAGCGTTGGCTTTTGCGATGTAAACGAGCAGGAGCTGGCCAAGTGCCAAGGGTGCTTGAAGGACAATGTGAATTTGCATAATGGCGTGTATTGCAAGATAAAGAACTGGAGCACAGGCAGGATAATGTCGTTCAAGGATTTGCTGCAGGCTGAAGGGAGCGAGGGAATGATGGCGAAGGATTTTAAGTTTGATGTGGTGATTGGGAATCCGCCGTATCAGGTGAGTGATGGGGGAAGTAAAGCAAGTGCTAAACCAGTTTATCATTACTTTGTGAATTCAATTATAAACTTATCACCTAATTACATGTCACTTATAACACCTACAAGGTGGTTTGCTGGTGGCAAAGGGTTAGATGAATTTAGGGATAAAATGTTAAACGATACACATCTAAGAGAATTACATGATTGGTTATTGCCTGAATCTTTGTTTCCTAATACTAATATAAGAGGCGGAGTTTGTTATTTTTTGTGGGATAAAAATTATAATAATGTTCATGATTTAACTAGAGTTGTTACTCATGATAGGGATAATAATATTCACGACGTAAAGAGAGAATTTAAAATACCTGAAGTGGATATTTTCATTAGATATGAACAAGCTATTTCTATCGTAAAAAAAGTTAAAGGTTTTTCTGAAGAAACTATGGATAAATGGTTGTCACCTCGTAAACCATTTGGAATTGAAAGCTCTTTTTCTAAAAGTAATGATTTCCTTACTTCAAAGGACTCTTTTCATACAGTATTATGTGTTGCTAAAGGAATGAAAAAAGGATATATATCACTAAATGATGTTGTGTCACATAAAGAGTGGGTGTTATCATGGAAAGTTTATGTACCAAGGGCAAATAATATAGGTACAGAATTAAATGATGATAATATGAATGCATTTATTGGAGAACCTAACTCTGTTTGCACGGAGGCTTACTTGGCAATAGGCATTGGTAAGCTAAAAGATATACTTCAAGCAGATAACTTAGTTAAATATTTAAAATCAAAATTTGCGAGATTTATGCATAGTTTAGCTAAAGCTAGTCAAGATGCAACATCTAAAACATATTCTTTTGTCCCCATCCAAGATTTCTCCCATCTATGGACGGACGCAATGCTTTACAAAAAATATAATCTGAACAATGAAGAAATCGCCTTTATCGAAAGTATGATAAAACCAATGGATTAGAAGGTGAGTACAATGCAGATCAATATCTCCCCCTTTGCTCATATCGTCCCCAAGGTATACGCCTACACCACTCCCGAAATCGCCCGCCACGATGGCTGGACGAAGATTGGCTATACCGAACAAGCTGATGTTAAGGAGCGCCTTAAGCAGCAGGCGCACACTGTTGATGTAAGGGTGCAGCTGGAATGGTTCAAAGAAGCGCGCTATAATGGCAGCAGCGAGTATTTTAAAGACCACGATTTTCACGACTATCTGGAACGCTTTAAGCATATCAGGCGTGAGCCCAAAACGGAATGGTTCAACATTACTCCCGGTGCTGCGGAGCAGTTATTTGATAAATTTGCCGCTAAGGATTACAAGGATGTGCAAAAGAGTCCCACCAACAGTACCTACATCCTCCGTGCCGAGCAGCAGCAGGCAGTGGCGCAGACATTGGCCTATTACCATAAGTGCCAGGGAACAAAACTGTCTGCCGAATATTTGTGGAATGCCAAGCCGCGCTTTGGCAAAACGCTGACAAGCTACGACCTGATGCGCCAAATGGATGCACGCATGGTGCTTGTGGTGACCAACCGTCCTGCCATCGCTAATTCCTGGTACGAGGATTTTGCAAAGTTTATCGCCTGGCAAACAGATTACAAATTTGTCAGCACAACTGATTCCCTCAGCGAGCATTCTACGCTTACGCGGGAGCAGTTTTTGGAAATATTGCGAGAGAATGATGATGAAAAGCACGAACCGCGGATGCTGGCGTTTATCAGCCTGCAGGATTTAAAGGGTTCTATGTACTTTGGTGGTGATTTGCCTAAGTTAAAATGGATTGCCGATAATGATTGGGACTTACTCATCATCGACGAAGCGCACGAGGGTGTGGATACCTACAAAACAGACCGTGCTTTGGAAAAGCTTCACCGTAAATTTACCCTGCACCTTTCTGGAACGCCGTTTAAGGCTATTGCCAATAACAAATTTAGTTCGGAGCAGATTTTTAACTGGACCTTTACCGATGAACAGGAGGCCAAGGAAAACTGGCAACAGGATGCGCAAAACCCTTATGCCTGCATGCCCCGCATGAATATGTACACCTATCAGATGTCGCAGATAGTGACCGACAGAGTAAACAAGGGTATGAGCCTAGATGATGGCAGCAATGTGGAATTTGCCTTTGACCTCAACGAATTTTTCAGCACTGATTATAGAGGTAGCTTTAAACATAAAAAAGAGGTCGCAAAATTTTTGGACGCGCTCACTACGCAGGAAAGGTTTCCCTTTTCTACTAAAGAATTGCGTGAGGAGTTAAAGCACACCTTTTGGCTGCTGGAGCGTGTAGCAAGCGCCAAGGCTCTTGCAAAAATGCTTAAGGAGCATCCTGTTTTTGAAAACTACGAAATCATTGTGGCCGCAGGTGACGGCAGGGTGGAGGACGAAGAGGCGGACAACAGCACCAGCAAAAGAAGCTTAGACAAGGTGCGGGAAGCGATTGCTAATCATGACAAAACCATTACCCTCAGCGTGGGACAGCTCACGACAGGCGTCACAATCCCCGAGTGGACGGCAGTTTTTATGCTCAGCAATATGAAGAGCCCGGCAGAATATATTCAGGCAGCCTTTAGGGCGCAAAATGCCTATAGCTTCCATGATAAGGATGGTAAGCTGTTCCAAAAAGAAAACGCCTATATCTTTGATTTTTCGCCGGAACGCACTCTGATAGTGTTTGACCAGTTTGCCAACAGCTTATACACTACAACCTCCGGCGGCAATGGCACCAAAGAAGAGCGTGAAGCTAACATAAAACGACTGATTAACTTTTTTGCTGTATATGCCGAAGATGCAGACGGCAAAATGGTGGAGCTGGATGCAGCCAAGGTGTTAACAATACCCATTAAAATCAAGACAGAAGAGGTTATTAGGCGCGGCTTTATGAGCAATTTCCTCTTTGCCAACATAGGCAGCGTTTATAATGCTCCTAAAGAGATTGTGGAAATCATTCAAAGCCTGCCGCGTGAGGCAGAGCAGGGACGCCAAAATGGTGCGCCGACCATGGATGATATTAATGATGTGCCTGTGGACGAGCAGGGCGAAATATCTATTCCGCAGGAAACTGTTATCAACCAAACGGATGCTATTTTTGGTGAAAAGATTTATGAAGTAATTTCTGTTAAGCCAGTTGAGGACTGTACAGGAGTAGACGATATGTCGCCAGAGCAGGCAGTGGTAAATAATGTTGCTACGAAAATTGCCGAAACGTTGCATGACGGTATTTGGAGCACGCAGGCTAGGCAGAACTATAACTTGACGCAGACTGCTGCAAGAAAAATAGAAGAAAAACTTACTAAGGAAGCGGCAGCAAAGCTACAGTATGTTGCTGACAACTTTGCACAGCAAAAGAAAATTATCGCTGCCGAAACTGAAAAAGAGCTGCGTGAAGCACAAACTGAGGCGCAGACAGCGCAAATAGAGCAGGAACGCGAACATAAGCTGCAAGAAGCGCAGCAGAATTTTAACAAAGAAGTGGAAGCAAAAACCAAACAGCTGGTTGCTGAAGCTGCACAGCAGGTTGTGGTAGAGCTGGAAACTAAAAAAGAGGAGCAAAGGAAGCGTTCTATCGACGGCGACATCAGAGAGCACTTGCGTGGCTTTGCTCGCACTATTCCTAGCTTTATTATGGCCTATGGTGATAAAAAGCTGTGTCTGCAAAACTTTGACACATATCCAACGGAGGAAGTGTTCAAGGAAGTCACCAGTATCAGCGTAGAAAAGTTCCGTATGCTACGTGATGGTTGCGAATATCCTGACCCGGAAACAGGTGAAATCAAGGAATATCCCGGCGGTGTGTTCGATGGTGCGGTATTTGATGCTTCTGTGCAGGAATTTATGGCAAAAAAGCGGTATTTGGCAAATTATTTTGCAGAAACTAGTGATGAGGATATTTTTGACTATATTCCTCCACAAAAAACAAACCAAATCTTTACTCCCAAAAAGGTAGTGCAGATGATGGTAGACCAGCTTGTGGAAACAGATCCACATATTTTTGAATCTCCTGACAAGACTTTTGTAGATTTTTATATGAAATCTGGCCTGTATATTACCGAAATCGTCAAAAGGCTGTACCGCAACAAGGTGTTGCAATCGCTCATTCCTGATGATCACGAACGCGTAAAGCACATTTTGGAATGTCAGGTGTTTGGTTTTGCCCCAACGCAAATCATTTACGATATAACCATGTCCTATATCTTCGGCTTCGATGAAACTGCAAATTCTATCAGCAGGCGCAACTTTTTCTGCGAGGATACCCTGGGCTGGGCGCAGCGTGGCGAGCTGCAAAAGCTGGTAAACGCTAAGTTAGGCGATAGGGCGTAGGCTAAGCAAAAGGCATCATCAAGCAAAATTTTACATACATAACCCATTTTCTCCCCAAAAACCAAAAGCAGCATAAACCTGGTTCATCATCCCAGACCTATGCTGCTTTTCTAGCAAACATACGCAAAAAAAATAAAAGCTTGTACAAACTTACGTTTTGCGATAAGGTATTAAACATGAAAAGGGTGTTACCACCAAACGGTAAGCGGTTGTCCTCTGCTACGGCGGAGGGCTGCGTCCCTCCCGAAAGGAGTTCGTCGTCGGAATCCATGTAGAGAGGGGTGATCGGTTGAGCCTGCAAGAGCTTATTGCATTGCTGGCTTTGATCGCTTATATAGTGGTCGAGGCTTTAAAGCTGGGACTAGAGGTCCTGAAGCTTTTAGTTGTGACTCACAATGACGCAAATAAAAAATAACCGCTTCCCCTTCCAAAGTTAGCGGTTATTTTTTATAACTAACAACTCACGAGGGCAACCGTTTACCGGTAGCACTCTTTTCATCTTTATTCTACTACACTGCCATACTTTTTGCAAGGGGATTTGCTGCGTGCTATTGGTGACTTTTTCATACATTGCATCCAAAACCGGGATCAGCGACTTCCCACGCTCTGAGTAATCCGCTGGCAAAATCTCTTACTCCTTTTAATTACCTCCAAAGTGTGCTATTATATAATAGATAAAGTGTTTAAGAATAACCAACTAGTGACCAGAGGTCAGTTAATAGTGATTACTGGACGATTGTTAGTATAATTCCGATAACCAATGACAAGCTACTATACACTATCTACTGGTAGCTATAAAAGGAGGCAGAGATAATGCGCAAAATTGCTATCATCGGTGGTACCGGTATTGAGAATCCGGATACGCTGAGCGGCTTTGAAAAGAAGATTATTGACACACCCTATGGCCAGGCTCTGTGCAACATCGGTATGATGCACGGCAACCAGGTTGTTTTCGTCAGCCGTCATGGTGTGGAGCATTCGGTGCCGCCGCACAAGGTAAATTACCGCGCCAATATCTGGGCGGTGAAGAGTCTGGGAACGGAGGAAATTTTTGCTACTACTGCCGTCGGTTCGCTCAACAGTGAGATGAAGGCGGGTCATTTTGTTGTGTGTGACAATGTGCTGGATTTTACCAAGAACCGTATCAATACGTTTTATGATACGCCGGAGCGTGGCGTTGCGCACTGCGACTTTACGCATCCGTATTGCCCCGCGCTGCGCGAGAAGGTGATAAAGTGCCTGCAAAAGACTGATATTACCTTCCATACGCATGGCGTGTATGTGTGCACCGAGGGCCCGCGCTTTGAAAGCGCTGCTGAAATTAAGATGTATGCTATGCTTGGTGGTGACGTGGTGGGTATGACCAATATGCCCGAGGCAATTTTGGCGCGTGAGGCCGAAATCTGCTATACCAACTGTTCCATCGTCACTAATATGGGCGCAGGCATTTCGCCGACGCCGTTGTCGCATAAGGAGGTATGCGATGCTATGGCGCAGAGTATCAAAAACATGGAGCAGCTGATTATGGCGTTTGTGGCCTATGATGAGCCTGTAGAGGCAACCTGCGGCTGCACAAGCTGTATGCAGGAATTTGGCGGCTTTAAGCTGTAAGGAGATAGCATGGTAGAAACAATGCGTTGGGAGCAGGGTGCGCTGGTGCTTTTGGACCAGACCCAGCTGCCGCAAAAAATAGAATGGATTACCTGCACAGATTATAAACGCGTGAAGCTGGCGATTAAACGGCTAGAGGTGCGTGGCGCTCCTGCGATTGGCGCGGCTGCGGCCTATGCCATGGTTTTGGGTGCGCGTGCCGCGGCCGACGCACCGGACTTTTTTGGAGCATTGGCTGACGTACGTGATGATTTAATAACTGCGCGGCCGACGGCGGTGAACCTGGCCTGGGGAGCAAACAGACAGTATGACCTGGCAAAAGATTTGCATGAACAGGAGCTTGCTCCCTATAAAATCGTTGCCGCGCTGGAGGCGGAGGCACAAAGGATTTTTGCAGCGGATATTGCTGCCAACAAGGCGATGGGTGAATATGGCGCTGCCGTGCTACCGCAGGACGCCGTGGTCTTGACGCACTGTAACGCCGGCGCATTGGCTACCTGCGGCTGGGGGACGGCGCTGGGTGTTATCCGTACTGCCTGCGCCCATGGTAAGTTGCAGCGTGTGTATGCCGATGAAACACGACCGCTGCTGCAGGGAGCACGTCTGACAGCTTTTGAGCTACACGCGGACGGCATCCCGGTGACGCTGATTACCGATGGTATGGCGGCCTGGACGATGCGTACTAAGGGCGTGAACGCTGTGGTTGTGGGTGCGGATAGAATTGCCGCCAACGGAGATGCTGCCAATAAGATCGGCACCTATGGCGTGGCGCTGGCAGCTAAGGCACATGGCATTCCCTTTTATATCGCTGCCCCGGTGAGCACCTTTGATTTTACCCTGGCGACGGGGGAGGGCATTCCTATTGAAGAGCGTAGTGCGGACGAGGTGCGCTGCCTGCGCAGCGAGCAGACGGCACCACAGGACGTGGATGTGTTCAACCCTGCGTTTGACGTCACCCCGGCCGCGCTCATCAGCGGAATTATTACGGAATATGGCGTGGTTACAGCGCCTTATATAGAAAATATTAAAAAGCTAAAGCAAAAGGCCGAAGCGGCCAAAGGAGGATTTTAATAGCTTATGGAAAGCATGATTAAGGATATTACGCTTGCACCTTTAGGTCACCAGCGCATTGCCTGGGCGAAGGAATACATGCCGCTACTCAACCACCTGAATGAGGAGTACAGCAAGACCAAGCCGTTTAGCGGCATCAACATGGTCGTTACCATTCACCTGGAGGCAAAAACTGCTTACCTGGCACTGGTGCTGAAGAACGCTGGTGCTAACGTGGTGGTTACGGGCAGCAATCCATTGTCCACTCAGGACGAGATTGCCGCTGCGCTGGTAGATAGCGGCGTGAACGTTTTTGCAACCCACGCCTGCACGGGCGAGGAATATGACATGTATCTGCGTGAGGCACTCAAAAGCGCACCGCAGCTGATTATTGATGACGGCGGCGATTTGGTGAATATGCTGCACAGCGAGCGTCAGGATTTGATTGCCAACCTGATGGGCGGCAGCGAGGAGACAACTACAGGTGTGCACCGCCTCAAGGCGCTGGCCGCCGCAGGTCATTTGGCGTTCCCGATGATCGCCGTAAATGACGCTTATTGCAAATATCTTTTTGATAACCGTTATGGCACGGGCCAATCTTCGCTTGACGGCATTATCCGCACTACTAATATGTCCATTGCCGGCAGGACCGTTGTCGTTGCAGGCTACGGCTGGTGCGGCAAGGGCGTGGCTATGCGTGCCAAAGGCATGGGCGCCAACGTCATCGTTACCGAGGTTGACCCGATTAAGGGCGTGGAGGCAGTGTTTGACGGCTTCCGTGTGATGCCGATGCAGGAGGCTGCCAAGTATGGCGACATCTTCATCACCGTTACGGGCTGCAAGGACGTTATCACCAAGTCGCATATGCAGGTGATGAAAAACGGTGCCGTGCTGTGTAACGCCGGCCACTTTGACTGCGAGGTTAATAAGCACCACCTGGAGGAGTTGAGCGTAGAGGCTCCGTACGAGGTGCGCAAAAATATCATGACCTACACTATGGCTGACGGACGCAAGCTGAACCTGTTGGGCGAGGGACGCTTGGTAAACCTGGCCTGCGGCGATGGTCATCCCATCGAGATTATGGATTTGTCCTTTGCAATGCAATTTTTGGCTATGAAGTATTTGCTGGACCATAAGGGTGAGCTGCAGAATAAGCTGTATGTGCTGCCCGAGGAGCTTAACACCCAGGTAGCAGCCCTCAAGCTGGCTGCTATGGGCGCAGGCATCGACACCCTCACCGAGGAGCAGAAGGCTTACCTGGCTGCAGAATAAGATGCTTATGGATAGAAACGAAGCGCGTGCGGCTGTTGCTGCAATAGGTCGCACGCTCATACAAAAGCATTTAGTTGCCGGCTCGTGGGGTAACATAAGCTGCCGCACGGATGCAGGCTGCATCGCTATTACACCGTCCGGGCGGGGATACGAGGGCCTTGAGGCAGAGGATATAGTTATTCTTGACGCTGCAGGTGCCGTAGTAGATGGCAGGCACATTCCCTCGTCCGAAAGCAGGCTGCATACCGCTATTTACGCCGCCTGTCCTCAGGCGCAGGCCATCATTCACACGCACAGCGTTTATGCTAGCGCTCTGGCCGCTATGCACCAGGACGTGCCTGCGATTATCGAAGACATAGTGCAGATTATCGGCGGGAGGGTGCGTTGCGCTACCTACGCCATGTGCGGTACGCAACAGCTGGCTGATAACGCCGTGGCAGCGCTCGATGGACGCAAGGCAGCGCTTTTGGCCAACCATGGTGCTGTCTGCTGGGGTACGAGCCTGGCAGATGCCTTGATGGTGGCTGAGATTTTGGAAAAGACGGCGCAGATAGACATCATTTGCCAAAGCGCAGGCGGTAGCTTATTTGAGCTTGATGCTACGGAGATTGACGCAATGCATAAGTTTTACGAGCAGCATTACGCCAAGCGCCAGCGTGGAGAAGAGTAGAAGGATGTGATTTTTTGTCCAAGCTATTGATTAAAAATGTGGAGCTTCTGGAAACTCCCAATGGTGAGCAGCAATGCATCGCTGTTGAAGATAACAAAATTACTTACGTGGGAGCAGATGTACCTGCTGACTTTGCGGCGGAAGAGGTGCTTGACGGCAAGGGCAAGCTGGCCACCGCCGGTATGGTGAACACCCATGGCCACGTGTCCATGACGCTTTTGCGCAGCTATGCCGACGACATGGCGCTGATGGACTGGCTGCAGAACAAAATTTGGCCGGTGGAAGACAAGATGGACGCCAACGACATCTATTGGGGTGCGATGCTTGGCATTGTTGAAATGCTTAAGGGCGGCACCACCTGCTTTGCCGATATGTATGCTTTTATGGAAGACGTGGCGCGTGCCTGCGCCGAAACGGGCATCCGTGCCAACCTCAGCCGCGGCCTGATCGGCGTTGCCCCTGATAAGGACAAAAAGCTGGCCGAAAATACTGAGCTTGCCAAAAACTGGCAGGGTTACGACAACGATCGCATCCGTGTTACCTACGGACCGCATGCGCCTTATACCTGTCCTGTGGACTACCTGGAAAAGGTGATCAAGGAGGCTGCCGCCAACAATGCCGAAATCCAGATGCACCTGTGCGAAACCAAGTTTGAGGTGGACACCGTCATCAAGGAGCACGGCGTTACTCCCATCAAGCTGATGGATAGCCTGGGAATGTTTGAGCTGGGTACGATTGCAGCGCACTGCGTGCATCTGACGGATGAGGATATGGAGATCATGGCTGCTAAGGGTGTGCGTGTGGCACACAACCCGCAAAGCAACCTGAAGCTGGCAAGCGGTATCGCACCGGTGGCGGCAATGCTCGAAAAGGGCATTTGCGTAGGCCTGGGCACGGACGGCGCCTCCAGCAATAACAACCTGGATATGCTGGAGGAATGCCGTGCTGCCGCTATGCTGCACAAGTCAACCACGTTTGACCCGCTTGTCGTGCCTGCACAAAAGGCGTGGGAGATGGCAACGGTTGATGGTGCCAAAACTCTGGGTTTTGCCAACCTTGGTCGCATTGCTGCAGGCCAGGAGGCCGATATCGTGCTGTGGGATATGCACAAGCCGTATTGGTATCCGCGTCACAACAAGCTGTCGCAACTGGTGTATGCCGCAAGCAGCACTGACGCTGACACTGTTTTTGTAGCAGGTAAAAAGCTGGTGGAGGGCGGACGTCTTTTAACCTTTGACGAGGAAAAGATTTACGCCGAGGCAGAGGCCTGTACAAAAAGGCTGTTGAATAGATAAATTTAATACATGGGGGAAAATTATGAGTAAGATTCTTAAAAAAGCAACTTTAGCACCTGCTGTCTGCGAATTTGTCGTAGAAGCACCGCTGGTAGCTCACAAGTGCCAGCCGGGACAGTTCGTTATCATCCGCACGGATGAATTCAGTGAACGCATTCCCTTGACCATCGGCGATTTTGACCGCGAAAAGGGAACCATTAATCTTGTCGTGCAGGCTGTGGGCAACACCACACGCTATTTGTGTGACACCTTTAACGAGGGCGACGACATTCTGGACGTCGTAGGACCCTTGGGTCATCCGTCTGAAATGGGCAAGTTCGGCACCGTTGTCGTTGTGGGCGGCGGCATTGGCGTAGCACCTGTTTATCCCATTGCCCGCGCTTATCACGAAAACGGTAACAAGGTTATTTCCATCATCGGCGCACGCGATAAGGAATTAGTGATTTGGTATGACAAAATGGCTGCTGTCAGCGACGAGTTGATTTTGACCACGGATAACGGCAGTGCCGGCCGCAAGGGCTTTGTTACCGACCCCCTGCGCGAAATGCTCGAGGCAGGCGAGAAGGTAGACTTGTGCTTGGCCATCGGCCCCGTTATCATGATGAAGAACGTGGCCGCTACCACCAAGCCCTTTGGCGTAAAGACCACTGCCAGCCTTAATACCATTATGGTTGACGGTACCGGCATGTGCGGCGGCTGCCGTGTAATGGTGGGTGGAGAAAACAAATTTGCCTGCGTAGACGGCCCTGAATTTGATGCACATGAGGTGGATTTTGCCAACCTGGTTATGCGTCAGCAGATGTACAAAAACCAGGAGGCTCTGGAATATAGCTGTGGAGGTCATTGCAAATGCGTGGAGGAATGAGAAATGCTATGCCGGAGCAGCCGGCAGACGTGCGTAATAAAAACTTTAAGGAGGTAGCACTTGGCTACACCAAGGAAATGGCTGTGGACGAAGCGCAGCGCTGCCTCAATTGCCCCAAGCCCCGTTGCGTGGGCAGCTGTCCTGTAAATATCGAAATACCTAAATTTATTCATGAGGTGGCCCAGGAAAACTTTGCCGAGGCCTATAAAATCTTAAAGCGTAAGAGCACCCTGCCTGCAGTTTGCGGCCGTGTATGCCCGCAGGAAAACCAGTGCGAGGGCAAATGCGTGCTGGGCATCAAGGGCGAGCCTGTAGCTATCGGCCGTCTGGAGCGCTTTGTTGCCGATTACGCACGCGAAAACGGCCTGGATAACGATGCTGCATCTGCAGCAGAGCGCAAGGGCAAGAAGGTTGCCGTTG
>CAVAHH010000025.1:0-12686 GCA_963588395.1 bacterium | reverse complement strand
GTTATGCCTGTTATTGATGAAGCGTTGTCGCAGGCTAAGGTTACGCTTGCTGATGTTGATGCTGTGGCCGTCACCTATGGTCCCGGACTCGTGGGTGCGCTACTCGTGGGGCTGTCGGCAGCTAAGGCGTTGGCGTGGGCAGCGGATAAGCCGCTCATCGGCGTCAACCATCTGGAAGGACACGTATTTGCCAATTTTTTGGCAGACGACGAGCTGAAGCCGCCGTTTATGGCCTTGGTTGTCAGCGGTGGACATACTGCGCTTTTGAAGGTGACGGATTATAATAGCTTTGAGCTGTTGGGACAGACGCGTGACGACGCTGCCGGAGAAGCCTTTGACAAGATCGCGCGCGTCATGGGATTGCCTTATCCCGGAGGGCCGGAGATTGAACGACTGGCGCTTGGCGGCAACGACCAGGCTATCAAGTTTCCTCTGGCCAAGCTGGATAAGCCTTTTGAGTTCAGCTTTAGCGGCCTCAAGTCTGCGGTTATCAACTATTTGCACAACCAGCAGCAGGCAGGACGCGAGGTGAACCGCAGTGATGTGGCAGCGTCCTTCCAGCGCGCTGTGACAGATGCACTGGTGAAGGAGGCTGTGCATGCTATGCAGGTAACTGGCTACAGCAAGATTGTGCTTGCAGGCGGTGTTTCGGCTAACAAGACGCTGCAAAACAGCCTGGCACAGGCAATGGAAAATATTGGTTCCAAGCTGGTGCACCCGACACCCATCTTATGTACGGATAACGCTGTTATGATTGCCTGCCGTGGTTACTTTATGTATCAGGCCGGCAGCTTCAGTCCACTGGATTTAAACGCTAATCCATCGCTTAAGCTGGGCTAGACAAATGTCCAAAAGAGTGCATAAGCCTGTGGATTCTGTGGATAAGTGGGAAATACAGGCTTATGCAAGCCGCAGTACCTGTGGAAAAGCTTGTGGATATTGTGGATAAAATGGTGGATTAATAGCTTGGGGCTGTGGAAAGTACAATGGGGGAAGGAAGCGTGTAAACATGCTGAGCAATTTAACGGCAGAACAGAAGAATAGTTTACAAGCGATGCAGCAGGTGCTGGGATTAGCAGCGGATATTGCGCATGCTACCGTAACGATTTATCTGGCTGATGAAAATAAAAAATTTCTGTATGTATATAAACAGGAGCAGCCTATGACGCAGGTCGGCAATGTGCGGCCCGATATTACAGGGCGCCGTCTGCGCGCGGTGGAGGAGCCGTTGGTGGTGCGTGTGCTGCAAAAAAATGTGCCTGTCAGCGGCAAGCGTGAGTGGGCGCTGGGAATGTTCAATTGTCTTAAGGTGTATCCCTTGCGTGACAGCCGCGGCCATTGCTATGCTGCTGCCAGCTTTGAAAGCACGGCGCCTGATGCTATTATTATCGCTCAGTCACTGGAGCTTTTGTGCAATTTGAAGCAGTCGGTGGCGAATAATCCCAATTATTGCCGCTTGCTGCCTTCGGATGGCATCATGGTGGTTGATCCTAACAAGATGATTGTGGCTGCCAACAACCGTGCGCGTCATATGTTTGACGTAATGGATATTTCGCACGTCGTTGGCTGCCGTACTAATGAGGTGGCTATTAACTGGCCGCTGGTGGGGATGGTTATGGAAACGGGCACAGCCGAAAGCAAGGAATTTACTATGCATGGCCTGCTGCTTTCTATACGTATACTGCCGGCAGTGCCGCGTCCTAGGGGAGGCTGTGCTATCGTCATTTTGCAGGATATCACCGAGCTGCGCAAAAAGGACGAGGAGCTGCTGATTAAATCAGTGGTTATTAAGGAAATCCACCACCGCGTTAAAAATAATCTGCAGACTATTGCCAGCCTGCTGCGCCTGCAGGAGCGGCGTGCGGAATGCGATGAGACTAAAATTGTGCTGCGCGACTGTGTCAACCGCGTCAACAGCATAGCAATCGTCCATGAATACCTGTCGCAGCAGGATACGGGCCTGATTGATGTTGGTAAGGTGGCCAAGGGCATTTATCAGGCCATTATCAGCAGTATGCTGAACCCTGATTTTTCCTTACAGGCTGATTTTAAGGCAGCGCAGGTGCAGCTGCCGTCGGACAAGGCAACGAGCATTGCGCTGATTTTGAACGAGCTGCTGCAAAACACGATTGAGCACGCCTTTGAGGGACGCATGAGCGGTATGCTGCAGGTGCGCTTTGCCGAGGAGGAGCAGCAGTATGTGCTTTCTATCGCTGATGACGGCGTGGGCCTGCCGGAGGGCTTTTCTTTGAACGGCCGTCGTCAGAGCCTGGGTCTGAAAATAATCAAAACGATGGCCGAGGCCGATCTGCAGGGTAGTTTTACCTTGACTAACCGCGAGGAAGGCGGTACACTTGCATTAGTAACAATTCCTAAGGGGGGCATGGAAGATGTTAAAAAAGTTGAGAATATTACTAGCTGATGATGAGGCGA
Organism: bacterium; assembly: GCA_963588395.1. GTDB lineage: Bacteria > Bacillota > Negativicutes > Acidaminococcales > Acidaminococcaceae > Phascolarctobacterium_A. The sequence continues at coordinate 10,253 of CAVAHH010000025.1, read as the reverse complement.
TTTTGCGCCTGGATCTGAGGGAAATGCTGGCGGATGCAGGTCACGAGATCGTGGGCGAGGCCGCTAACGGCCAGGAGGCTATTAAGCTGGCTAAGGAGCTGAAGCCTGATTTTATCATCATGGATGTGAAGATGCCTATCATGGACGGTATTACCGCTGCCAAGGTTATCGCGGCCGAAAATATCGCGCCGGTACTGCTGCTGACGGCTTACAGCCAGCAGGATATTGTAGAGAAGGCATCAGATGCAGGCGTCATTGCTTACCTGGTAAAGCCGATCCGCGAGGAGCAGCTATTCCCGGCGATGGAGGTTGCCGTAAAGCGCTTTGCCGAGGTACAAAAGCTGAACATTGAGCTGGACCAGCTTAAGGACAGCCTGGAAACCCGTAAGCTGTTAGACCGTGCCAAGGGTATTCTGATGGCGGCACATGGCATGACGGAGCAGGAGGCATACCGCAAGATGCAGCAGTTCAGTATGGCTAGACGCATCAGCCTGAAGGAGCTGGCAGAAAGCGTTATCGCTGCTGCGGCTAAAAGATAAACCTAATGATTATAATCACTGTCAGGGGGCGGAAGCCTTGTGGCAGTGATTTTTATTTTTACGCTTACGTCGAAAAATGAGTTGCTGAAGCAAAAAATTACACCTGCGAAGCAAATTTTTGTGCCATCGAAGCCGATTTTTGCATTTGCGAAGCAGAAATTGCGACAAATTTGTAAAAAAACGCACAAAAGCACTTGCATTTTTTGAGAATATGGGTATAATAATAATTGTAGTTAGCACTCGGGTATATTGAGTGCTAACAAGCAAGAAGCAAATTACTCTCACTTTAATAAAGTACTCGAAAGGGGTTATAAAAATGTTAAAACCATTAGCTGACCACGTAGTTGTAGAAGTTGTAGAAGTAGAAGAAAAGACTGCCAGCGGCATTTTCCTGCCGGACACCGCAGTAAAGGAAAAACCGCAGCAGGGCAGAGTCCTGGCTGTAGGCAGAGGCAAATATAGCGATAACGGCACCCTGCTTAAGCCTGAGGTTAAGGTTGGTGACGAGGTTATCTTCGCTAAATACAGCGGCACTCCCGTAAAGCATGAGGGCAAGGACTATCTGTTGCTGAACGAGCGCGATATTCTGGCTACTATTGAAAAATAATTTTCTTTAAGATATAGTAATTTTGATTTAACTAAAGGAGCGATATAAAATGGCTAAACAAATTCTGTTTAATGAAGAAGCTCGTCGTAGCCTGGAGCGTGGCGTAAATGCTCTGGCTGACGCTGTAAAGGTAACTCTTGGTCCTAAAGGCCGCAATGTTGTACTGGAAAAGAAATTTGGCGCACCTACCATTACTAACGACGGTGTAACCATTGCCCGTGATATCGAGCTGGAAGACCCGTTTGAAAACATGGGCGCACAGCTGGTTAAAGAGGTTTCCATCAAAACTAACGATGTTGCCGGTGACGGCACCACCACTGCTACCGTTCTGGCACAGGCTATGATTAACGAAGGTATGCGCAACGTCGCTGCCGGCGCTAACCCGATGGTACTGAAAAAGGGCATCAAAAAAGCAGTTGACGTTTTGGTTGAAGAGCTGAAGAATGTTTCCCAAAAGGTTGAAACCAAGGCTGCTAAAACCCAGGTTGCTTCTATTTCCGCAGCTGATGATGAAATCGGTAATCTGATTGCCGACGCTATGGAAAAGGTTGGCGATGACGGCGTTATCACCGTTGAAGAATCCAAGACTATGGAAACTCATCTGGAAACCGTAGAAGGTATGCAATTTGACCGTGGCTACATTTCCCCGTACATGGCTACCGATGCTGATAAGATGGAAGCTGTACTGAGCAATCCGTACGTATTCATCACCGATAGAAAGATTACCATGATTGCAGACATTATGCCTGTTTTGGAAAAGGTTGTTCAAAACGGCGGCGAGCTGCTGATCATTGCTGAGGATGTTGAAGGCGAAGCTTTGGCAACCTTGGTTGTAAACAAGCTGCGTGGTACCTTCAAGGCTGTTGCTGTTAAGGCTCCTGGCTTTGGCGACCGCCGCAAAGCAATGCTGCAGGATATCGCTGCTCTGACCGGTGCTACCGTAATCAGCGAAGAGGTTGGCCGTAAGCTGGACAGCGCTAGTGTTGCTGACCTGGGTCGTGCAGGTCAGGTTCGTGTAACCAAGGAATTGACCACTATCGTTGATGGCCAAGGTGATAAGGCTGCGATCGAAGCCCGCGTTGCTCAAATTCGTGCCCAAATCCCTGAAACCACCTCTGATTTCGATAAAGAAAAACTGCAGGAGCGCCTGGCTAAGCTGGCTGGTGGCGTAGCTGTTATCAAGGTTGGTGCTGCTACCGAGGTTGAGCTGAAGGACAAAAAGCTGCGCATCGAAGATGCTTTGAACGCAACCCGTGCTGCTGTTGCTGAAGGCATTGTTGCCGGCGGCGGCACTGCACTGCTGCAGGTACAGCCTGCACTGGCTAAGATTAAAGCAACCGGCGATGAAAAGACCGGCGTAGAAATCGTTAAACGCGCTATTGAAGAGCCTGTACGTCAAATCGCTTACAACGCAGGTCTGGAAGGCGCTGTAATTGTTGACACCATTAAACGCAGCCGCAAGGGCTATGGCTTCAACGCTCTGACTGAAGAATACGTTGATATGATCGAAGCCGGCATTGTTGACCCGACTAAGGTTACCAGAAGCGCACTGCAAAATGCTGCCAGCATCGCTGCTATGGTACTCACCACCGAATCCATCGTAGCCGACAAGCCTGCCAAGGAGGGTGCTGTTCCTCCGATGCCTCCGATGGGTGGCGGCATGCCCGGCATGATGTAATCAGCCGCTAGTTGCTAGTGCATAGTACTTAGCTATCTCCCTGTTGCCAGATTTTGGCAGCAGGGAGATTTTTGTATTGCTAAGACAAGCTAAGGATGCTTTTTGCCTGTGAATGTGTTATAATATTCCCATTATACTGGCGTGCTGTGCCAGCAAGGCTAAACGTTATGAGGGAGTGTTATAGATGCAGGAGCCCGCAGCAGAGAAGGACTTTTACTGGAAGCTGTTTAAGTCCACGTTTATTATCAGTGCCTTTACCATTGGCGGTGGGTACGTTATCATCCCGCTTTTGAAGGCAAAATTTGTAGATGAATATCAATGGATGGACGATAAGGAGGCACTCAACCTGGTGGCGATCGCACAGTCGGCCCCCGGTGTTGTGGCTGCTAATGCCGCAATTGGCATGGGCTACCGTCTGGCCGGCGTCAAGGGTACGTTAGTGGCGCTCTTGGCGACGATTCTGCCACCGCTGATTACCCTGAGCATTATTTCCTATGCATATGATGCCTTTGCGCATAACCAATACATACAGCTGCTTTTGAAGGGCATGCAGTGCGGTGCTACGGCCATCATCATCAATGTGGCTATAGACCTGCTCAAAAAAGAGCTCAAGAAAAAGCTGGCGCTGCCGCTTTTGGTCATTGTGGGCACTTTTATTGCCAACTATTGCTTTAATGTAAATTTGATGTACGCGGTTATTGTTGATGCCATTATCGGCTTCTTTTTGCTGCGTGACAAAAAGTACGCGTAAGGGGGCAGCGATATGTATATTTATTGGGAGCTTTTCTGGAGCTTTGTCAAGGTTGGCGCTTTTTGCGTGGGTGGCGGTTATGCCTCCATGCCGCTTATCCAGGCGGAGGTTATTGAAAACCATGCCTGGATGACGATGCCGCAGTTTATTGATATTTTTACGATTTCGCAGATGACGCCGGGTCCGATTGGCATCAATGCTGCCACCTTTGTCGGCACCAAGGTTGCAGGTATTCCGGGAGCAATTGCTGCTACCGTTGGCTTTGTCTTCCCGTCGGTGTTCATTGTGCTGGCACTGGCACGCCTGGTGTTTAAGTATGGTGATATCGGCCCTGTGCGCGGTGTGCTTAACGGCCTGCGTCCTGCGGTTGTGGCACTCATCTGCGCTGCAGGCCTAAGCTTTGTGTTGCTCGCACTGTGGAACACAGAAACGCTGCCTGAGGATTTTACAAAGGTGGATTTGATAGGCTGCATTGTGCTGCCTATTTCGCTTTGGTGCATCCGCCACAAGATGAGCGTTATCCGCACACTGTGCATGAGCGGCGTTTTGGGTCTTATTTTGGGTATAGCAGGAATTAGATGAGAAAGAAATAGTTTTCAAGGAGATGGCTGCGGTCACCTCCTTTTTTGTTAACTGCGCAAAACTGACGGTTGACGTATTTGCTATTCTGCTATATAATAGAAGTAGTTAACCTAAGGAAATGGGAGGTTAACTACTAAGGTTAGGGATGTGAATTTACAATGCAAAAAATTATAGCTTTGGCCGAAAAGGTATTATCCGGTGAGGATATTACCAGGGAAGAAGCCAATTATCTTATTAATGTGAGCGATGATGACACCATGGTCTTGCTTTCCATGGCCGATAAGATTCGCCAAAAATATGCCGGCAACGCTGTGGACTGCTGTGCTATTATTAACGGCCGCAGCGGCAAATGCAGCGAAAACTGCAAGTTTTGTGCCCAGTCGGCGCATTATCATACCGGTGTTAAGGAATATGGCCTGTTGAGCGAGGAAGAAATTTTCAACGCTGCAAAAAAGGCCAAGGAAGCCGGCGCTGTGCGCTTTTCTATCGTAACCAGCGGCCGCGGTCAGAGCAAAGCAGATGACTTTGCCAATATCTGCCGCACGCTCAGCCGTATCAAAAAGGAACTGCAGATAGAGGTCTGCGCTTCTTTGGGTATATTGACGGTGGAGCAGGCTAAGGAGCTGCGCGCTGCAGGTGTAACCCGCTATCATTCCAATTTGGAAACTGCCGGTAGTCATTTCCCTGATATTTGTACAACTCATACCTATGCTGATAAATTTGTTACCATCAAAAATGCCCAGGCTGCAGGCCTGCGTGTTTGCAGCGGTGGTATTTTGGGCCTGGGCGAAACACGTGAGCAGCGTGTGGAATGGGCCTTCACCCTCAAGGAGCTGGGCATTGACAGCGTGCCGCTGAACATGCTGACCCCGATTCCCGGTACTCCGTTTGAAAATAACGAGCCGCTTTCTCCGCTGGAGATTTTGCGTGCCTTTGCTGTTTTCCGCTTTGTACTGCCCAAGGCGCAGATCCGTACTGCAGGCGGCCGTGAGGTTAACCTGCGTGACTTGCAGTCCATGGCTTTAAGCGGTGGTGCCAGCGGCATTATGATCGGTGGCTATTTGACAACTGCCGGCCGTGGCACTGAGCGCGATATGCAGATGCTCAAGGATCTGGATCGTCCGCGCAGCCAGCCGCAGCTAGCTTAATTTGTTTTCCATGATTATTTAAATACAAACTTACACCTTAAAATCTCTCGAGAAGGACAGGCTGTTATGCGAGCGGCCTGTCTTTTCTTGTGCCTGCAGCTTTATGCAGGCATTTTATTTTTGCATACCACACAGCCTGTAACTATGCTATAATATAATTTACTAATGAAATTAAGAGGTGAAGCAATATGCAGTCACACTTTCTGATTATTACAGGCATGTCCGGCGCAGGCAAAACGCAGGTTGTGCGTACGCTGGAGGATTTAAATTTTTTCTGCATAGATAATTTGCCGGCAACACTCATTCCCAAGTTTGCAGAGCTGTGCCGGCAGACATCCGAGGAAAAGGTGGCGCTGGTGGTGGATATCCGCGGCGGCCGCTTTTTTGACAAGCTGCTGCAGGTTTTGGACGAGATGGAGGCCAGCGGACAAAAGTACGAGCTGCTCTTTTTGGATGCGTCCGATGCTACGCTGGTGCGCCGTTATAAGGAAACGCGCCGCCGCCATCCTTTGGGTGAACGCAATACGCTGCTTAAGAATATCACCTGCGAGCGTGAGCTTTTGGATCCGCTGCGCGAAAAGGCTAGATATATCATTGACACAACAGTTTTGAGTCCGTCTCAGCTCAAGGCCAGGGTAACAGAGCTTTTTGGTGAGGGTGCGCCCAAGGAGCGCATGGGGATTGTAGTGCGCTCGTTCGGCTTTAAGCACGGCCTGCCGCTGGACAGTGATTTGGTTTTGGACGTGCGCTTTTTGCCCAACCCGTTTTACGTGGAGGAGCTGCGTCACATGACGGGTAACGACCGCCCTGTGGCTGATTTTATCTGCCGCTATCCGCAAACCTTCCAATACCTGAAGCTGGAGGAGCAGCTGCTGGATTTTTTGGTGCCGCAATATATCAACGAGGGCAAGGCGCAGCTGGTGATTAGCGTGGGCTGCACAGGCGGCCAGCACCGCAGCGTTTTTATTGCTAACAAGCTGTATGAGTACCTGCGTGAAAAGGGCTACAACGTGGACGTTACACACCGTGACGTGCCGCGTAAGAAGTAAGGGAGGACTCTATGGGTTGGATTAGCTGGCTGTGCCCTGGCATAAACTTAAAGCGTTGGCTGCTGCTTTTCGCAGTGGGTGTACTTTTGTGCGCGCTGGGACTGGCTTTCTTTTTTAATTATCAGCTGATGGGCAAGGCGGAGGAGCTGCTCTTTCAGATGACCTATCTGACGACGGGACGATATTCCAACGCGCTGATAATGGCGATGGGCGTAGCGTTTTTAATCGTAGGTCTGGCTGTAATGGTTTATGGCACGCGCCGCCTGATCAGCTCGGTGGTGGCCGTGGTCGTGCCCGATAAAAACGGCTCGCTGATGGAAACGATCTTTATGCAGCGCAAGCTGACGCGTGGACCTGCTATCACCGTTGTTGGTGGTGGCACTGGTCTTTCCACGCTGCTGCGCGGTATGAAGTACATAACTAATAATTGTACAGCCGTTGTTACATCGGCAGATGATGGCGGTTCCTCCGGCCGTCTGCGCAAGGAGCTGGGGATTATCCCCCCAGGAGATTTGCGCAACTGCCTGACAGCGCTGGCTGACCGAGAGCCGCTGATGGAACGTTTGATGCAGTACCGCTTTCAGGGAGATTCGCCGCTGGCGGGACATTGCTTTGGTAATTTGTTTATCGCGGCCATGGCGCAGGCAGAGGGCGGCATGGAGGCAGGTCTTAACGCTACCAGCCAGATTTTGAAGGTGCGTGGCAGGGTGATACCGTCTACCTTGGCCAACATCCAGCTGCAGGCGCAGATGACGGATGGCACGGTAGTGACAGGCGAATCAGAAATCCCTAAGGCGCACAAGCACATAAAGCGCATGCATATGCTGCCGGCTGAGGCGCAGGCGGCTAACGGCGCGATTGAGGCAATTTTGAAGGCGGATGTACTGATTTTCGGTCCGGGAAGCCTGTACACCAGCGTTATTCCTAACCTTTTGGTAGAGGGAATACGTGACGCCGTGGTGCGCTCTAAGGCGATAAAGATTTATATCTGCAACGTGATGACGCAGCCTGGCGAAACCGACGGCTACGGGGCTTATGAGCATGTGCAGGCGCTGGTGGAGCATGTGGGCGTGCAGTTTTTGGATTATGTTATTGTCAACAACCAGGAGGTGACGGGCGATAAGCTGCGCCAATATGAGGCCGAAGGCTCGCAGCCGATTGCACCTGATATAGAAAAAATTCGCGATTTGGGTATTACCGTGGTGCCTGCGCGCCTGATCAGCAAGGATGATTTGGTGCGTCACGACCCGCGTAAGCTGGCGCGCGTACTGATAGCGCTTATTTACCGCCTGCGGTTGTTCGGGCGGGGCATGCAGTTTTTTGACTATTTCTTTATGCGTGCCGGGATGAAGAAGCTTTATAAAAAGAATTAACCAGGGATGGGAACAAAAATTTAGGATAGAGGTGGATCCTGCTTGTCTTTTTCGAATGACGTAAAAAATGAGCTGTCGCGTATAGAGGGCAATAATGCTGCTATGGATAAGGCAGAGCTTTTGGGCCTTTTGCGCATGAGCGGTGCTATTATTATCCGCGGTATGAGCATTGGTATACATTTTTCTACCGAAAACGCAGCACTGGCGCGGCGGGTGCTGCAGCTTTTAAAAAGCAATTATCAGGTGCAGACCGAGGTGGTTATCACTAGGTCACGACGCCTGAAAAAAAATAACCGCTATCAGGTGCAGGTAATTCCTGCGCCGCAGGTGGCGCGTGCGCTGGACGAGCTACAGCTTTTGAGTGTGGAGGGCGATTTAAAAAATCCGCTTTTGGCGACCCATGATTGCAAGCGCACCTTTTTGCGCGGAGCTTTTTTGGGCGGTGGCAGCGTTAGCCGTCCCACCAGCGACTATCATCTGGAGATGGTCACTGGTAATGAGGATTTTGCACACACCATTATTAAGGTGATGCAGACATTTTCGCTCAAGGCTAAGCTGACGGACAGAAAGAACGAATATATTGTCTACTTGAAGGATGGCGAAAGCATCATCAGCTTTTTGAGCGTTATCGGTGCGCATAACGCGATGATGGAGCTGGAAAATGTGCGTATAGTTAAGGAAATGCGCAATAACGTCAACCGTGCTGTGAACTGTGAAACTGCTAATCTTAACAAGGTGGTTAAGGCCGCAGTGCGCCAGGTGGCCTGCATCAAATATATTGACGAGCACATGGGTCTGAGCGAGCTGCCGCAGGGTCTGCAGGATATTGCGCGCCTGCGTCTGGATTATCCTGATGTGTCGCTGAACGATTTGGTGGATTATGCAGGTGGACTTGGTAAATCTGGCATCAATCATCGCTTAAAGAAGCTGCAGGAAATTGCTGTGGGCATGGGTATGGAATTGGAGAATGCGGATAAATGATAAAAAAGCTTTTACTGGGATTGGTGGCGCTGGTGTTAGTGCTGGCTGTGACAGGAGCAGTTGCGTGGCATTTGCATGGTCAACGCTGGCAGGCAGAATACGCTGCTTACAAAAAAACGGGAGCACCTGTGCTGATGTACCACGCAGTGGGTCCGGAGGAGGGCACAGACTGGCCCAAAACGCTGATTATGAAGCCGGAGTTGTTTGAGTCGCATTTGCGCTATCTAAAGGAGCAGGGCTACACCATTGTGACGGTGGCAGAGCTGGCGGCACGGCTGGAAAAGAACGAAAGTGTAGATAAGTATATAGCCTTGAGCTTTGACGATGGCTATAAAAATAACTACAGCGTGGTTTTGCCGCTACTGCAAAAATATGATGCCAAGGGATCTTTTTTTGTCATTAACAGGGATATTGGCGACGAGCTGCATATGAACGAGCAGGAGATAAAGGGCCTGATTGCGGCAGGCATGGAGCTTGGCTCGCACACCTACAGCCATAATCCCCTGGCTAAAATAGATGAAAAATACCTCGTCTGGGAAACGGATACCTCGCGCTATTGGCTGAAGAAAAAATTTGACGGCTATATTGTGCGTACGTTGGCTTACCCCAATGGCAGCTATAATGACAGGGTTATCGCAGCGGCAAAAAAATACGGCTTTTACCGTGCGCTGACGGGACACGTGGGTATTAATACGGCGGCAACGTATAAAAACGCGCCGATGGAAATGTATCGTGTGACGGTGGCAGATGATGGCAACGGCCTGGAGGGCTTCAAGAAACGTTTGGAGCAGGCATACTTTTTTGGCTTTTTGCAGACCAAGGGCATAGATATAAATATAGTGAGAGATGTGTTTGTGCATTAAAAGGCAGTCCGCTTTGGCACTTGATGAGAGTGTAGAGGCGGGCTGTTTTTGTATTCTTGCTTATAAGGATTGAATGGGTGCTATTGTATAATTTTTATACTTTGCAGAGATATTTTTACCTGCAAGTATTATGGATTCTAAATTTCTTGCGGAAGAAACTTTTTTAGTGTAAAATAACTCATGGGTGATGCTGATGATAAGAAGAATAATTGTTCTATTGACTGTTATTTTTAGTATAGTGGCTAATAGCGTAGCCCTTGCTAGCGAAAATATTATTATTCCAGCCGGGACGGAGCTGGTTGGTGAATTAGTAACGCCATTGAATTCCAAGGCCAGCAAGGTTGGCGACCCTATAGTCTTTAAGCTGGCGCAAAATTTGGTTATACATAATGCGATTATTGTGCAAAAGGGTGTCAGCGGCAGAGCTGTAGTAACGCATGCAGAGAAGGCAACCTATTTCGGCCAGGGCGGACAGGTAGGCTTTGCTCCGGAGGCTATTCAGACGGCTAACGGTGTATCCATACCATTGACCTTTGAAACCAGGCGCCGTGGCAGTGCTGTGAATGATGCTAATATGGTGGTCGCCACTATTGGTGTTGGAGTTTTTGCAGCCTTTTTCCATGGTAAGAATCAGACCTTTCCTGCCGGGACCAAATTTAAGTTTTATGTAGCAGAGGATGTT
>CAVAHH010000024.1:0-13503 GCA_963588395.1 bacterium | reverse complement strand
AGGCTGATGCACGCTTAAAATTTTAAAAAGTGGTCTTGACATGTGGACCATTATATGGAACGGGAGATATTCCTTTTGTGCGGACATCGGATTTTTCAAATTGGGAAATTAAAACGGATGCAAAACAAGGTGTGTCAGAAGAAATATATGATCAATATTCACAGAAGGAAGATGTGAAGGCGGAAGATATTTTGATTGTACATGATGGAACATATTTAGTAGGAACATCTTGTATGATAAGTTCGAGTGACGAAAAAATGCTTTATTGCGGGGGCTTGATAAAAATAAGATTCACATCTAGAAAAATAATCAATCCGTATTTGTTATTAGGTCTTTTGAATTCGTATATTGTAAAGAAACAGATTAGAACCAAGCAATTTACAAGAGATGTTATTGATACATTAGGGCAACGTTTTACAGAAGTAATATTGCCGATTCCTAAAGATAAGACAATCAGGGCGGAAATAGCTAAAGAGGTAGAAATAATTCTTAAGAACAGAATTGAATCACGAGATAAAATACTGAATCTTTCAGACAGGATATTAATTGGGGGGATACTTCAATAAAATATAGCATACTATTCGCGCAGGCTTGGACTTGCGCTTTTTTTATGCACCTTATCCACTATTTTACCTGCCTTTAACATCGCCATAATACTTCCTTAACAAAGCCAGGTTATACTATAACCATAAACCACAAGGATGGTTGAAGGAGGAAAATAAATCATCAAATTAAAGAAAGTTGCATGTTTAGGCTTGGCTGCTATGGTAGCCCTGGGTGCCTTGGGTTGTGGCAGTGATAACAAGGCTGCAGATAAAAAGGATGCCGGCGCAAAAATCACCGGTAGCGTAACCGGCAGTGGTTCTTCTGCACTGCTGCCGCTGGCAAAGGACGCAGCCAGCAAATTTAAAGCTATTAATCCTGATGTTTCCATCACCTTGAACGGCGGCGGCAGCGGCACCGGCTTAAAGCAGGTTGCTGATGGCAGCGTTAACATCGGTAACAGTGACGTGCCTGCTGAAAGCAAGCTGAAACCCGAGGTCGCTAAGGGTTTGGTTGACCATAAGGTTTGCGTTGTCACCATGGCTCCTGTAATCAACAAGGACCTGGCTGCCAAGGTAAAGAGCCTGTCTAAGGCACAATTGACCGATATCTTCACCGCTAAGGTAACCAATTGGAGCCAGGTTGGCGGCCCAGATGAACCCATCGTGCTGATCACCCGTCCTGCTACCAGCGGCACCCGCGCTCTCTTTGCAGAATTCGCTTTGGGTGGTGCTAAAGAGGCAACTAATAAATCCTTGGAAACTGATGATTCCGGTACTTTGCTGCAAAGCGTAAAGGACAACAAGGGCGCTATCGGCTACGTTGCCCTGTCGTATCTGGTTAACAATAAGGACGTAGCTACCGTCGCTATTGATGGCGTAGAGCCTACTCTCGACAACACCTACAGCGGTAAATACCCTGTATGGGGCTACGAGCATATGTATACTAAAGGCGAAGCTACCGGCGCAGTAAAGGCCTTCCTCGACTTTATCACCTCTGCTGATTATGGCAAGGAGATTGAAAAACAGGGATATGGTGTTACTGCTAAGATGCAGGTAAAACGCTGATAGACTTTGTCTAAGGCGCAGCTGCATCCCTATCGTCTAGAATGATAAGGATGTCTAAGACGCAAAAATATAGCTTCCATCAACTGGGAAACGGGGAGGCAGCATATGCAGAAAATGCGCTTCACCTCGTTTCCTATCCCCTTTATGTATATTCAAAAGCAAGGCTGTGCAAGGCGCAAGCTGCAACTGGCGGCTGCGTACCGTTGCATGGCCTTAAAATTTAACATCGATAAAAGTGTTAGAGGAGATTTTTATGCAGCAGGCAAAAGCAAATGCTTATAGGCAGGACGCGCTGTGGCGCTACATCATCACCGGCTGCGGCCTGGCGCTCATTGTCCTCACCCTGGCTATTGGCGCGTTTTTGTGCTACAAGGGTGTAGGCACATTCACAACATATAACCATAGTATTACAGAATTTTTGTTTTCGGCAGACTGGGCACCCAGTGACGACGTAGAGGGCGGCGGCAGGGTGGGCGCGGCCATCTTCATTTTTGGCTCTGTGGTCACCTGCGCACTGGCTCTGGCTATTGCCACACCCTTTAGCCTGGCAACAGCTATCTTTATGACTGAAATTTCGCCGGAGCTGGGCAAACGCTTTGTGCAGCCGGCAGTAGAAATATTCGTGGGCATCCCTTCGGTCGTTTATGGCTGGATCGGCTTGACGATTTTGGTGCCGCTGATTAAGGACCTGTTCCACCTGCGCTTTGGCTTTTCGGTGCTGGCAGCAGGCATTGTGCTGGCTGTGATGATTTTTCCCACCATCACGAGCCTGGCGGCTGACGCTCTGCGCAGCATTCCCAAAAGCTACCGCGCTGCCTCCTACGGCTTGGGAGCAACCCGCTGGCAGACCATCGCTAAGGTGGTGGTGCCTGCGGCCGTGACGGGTCTTATGACGGCAGTTATTTTGGGCCTGGCGCGTGCCTTTGGTGAGGCGCTGGCAGTGGCCATGGTCATCGGCAAGATGCGTGCCTTTCCCACGTCCATCCTGTCGCCGACCAATAATCTGACGGCGGCGATTGCGGCGGATATGGGCGGTGCGATGGAGGGCAGCGAATACAATATCGCCCTATGGACGATGGCACTGCTGCTTTTTATCATCTCGCTAGCGTGCATCTTTGCTATTCATTACCTGGGAAATAAAGGAGGGAAGAAGGCATGAACAATATAGCACGTGCAAAGCTCACCGACAGGCTGATGACGGCGGTGTTTTATTGCATAGCAGGCTTCTTCATCCTGCTTTTGGTGGCCTTTGCGCTGTATGTCATTATCAGCGGCTTTAAGGATTTTAGCTGGAGCCTCATTTCCTTTGAGGGTGGCGGCATCGGCAATATGCTCTTTAATACGGTTTACCTGGTTTTCCTGTCGCTTTTGGTGAGCGTCCCATTGGGTGTGGCAGCAGGCATTTATATGGCAGAATACGCTCGTGCAGGCAAGTTTACCCGCTTTTTGCGTATGTGTATAGAAACAATGTCCTCGCTGCCCTCGATCGTGGTCGGTCTGTTTGGTTATTTGGTGTTTATTGTGATGACGGGCTCGCAGTGGAACCTGTTCAGCGGCGCGCTGGCTGTTTCTATACTCAGTATCCCGCTTATCATGACGGTTACGGAGGATGCCTTTAAGTCGCTACCGCAGGGCTACAAGCGTGGCAGCCTGGCAATGGGCGCTACGCTGTGGCAGACGATTTATAAGGTGCTGCTGCCGGCGTGCCTGCCCCGTATTATGACGGGCGTGATTTTGGCGGCAGGCCGTGGCTTTGGCGAGGCAGCGGCCCTGCTTTACACCGCAGGCATGAGCACGGATATCAGCTGGCACAGCTGGAATCTGCTGTCGCCTGTGTGCCCCTTAAACCCGTTCCGTCCCGGCGAAACGTTGGCGCTACACATCTGGGCCTCGCGTACTGAGGCACTGGCAGCCAATGCGGCGCAGATGGCTAACCTGTCGTCGGCCATATTGATGATTTTGGTGCTGTCCTTTAGCTTGGGCGCACGTTATTTGAGCACCTATTTAGACAAGAAAACCGGAGGAAGCAGAAAATGACCCTGGCAACGAAATTTTTAGTACAGGACCTGGATTTGTATTACAACAAGTTTCAGGCTCTGAAGAAAATAAACCTGGATATCAAGGAAAAGGAGATCACCGCCCTCATCGGCCCTAGCGGCTGCGGTAAATCAACCTTTTTGAAAACCCTCAACCGTATGAATGATTTGGAGGAGGGCGTGCGCATCGAGGGCAAGATCGCCTTGGATGGCAAGGACATTTTTGCTGAAATCGATCCCATTAGCCTGCGTCACCGCGTGGGCATGGTGTTTCAGCAGCCCAATCCCTTTCCCAAGAGCATTTATGACAACGTTGCTTATGGCCCGCGCATTCACGGCATTAGCAAAAAAAGCACGTTAGACGAGATCGTGGAGCGCAGCCTGCGCCAGGCAGCTATCTGGGACGAGCTCAAGGACAGGCTGAATAAAAGCGCCCTGGGCCTGAGCGGCGGCCAGCAGCAGCGCTTGTGCATCGCACGCACTCTGGCAGTGCAGCCGGAGGTTATCCTGATGGACGAGCCTACCAGCGCGCTCGACCCGATTTCGACCATGAAGATAGAGGATTTGGCGCTGGAGCTGAAAAAGGATTATACGATCATCATCGTAACTCACAATATGCAGCAGGCGGCGCGTATATCGGACAAAACGGCCTTCTTCCTTTTGGGCGAGCTGATTGAGTTTAATGATACCAAGCAGCTTTTTGCTAATCCTCAAAATCCCAAGACGGAGGAATATATTACAGGCAGATTTGGTTGACGGGAGGATAAAAATGACACGTAATAAATTTAACGAACAGCTGCAGCAGCTGTTGAACAGCGTGCGCGTGATGGGTGTAAACCTGGAGGAAACCTTAGACAAGGTTATCGAAAACCTGGAGACTAAGGATGCTATCGTGGCGCAGCAGATTATCGGCGATGACGACAACTTTGACAATAGCGAGGTGGATATTGAAAAGCAGTGTCTGGAGCTGGTGCTGACGCAGACACCTGTGGCTACCGACTGGCGCGAGATCGCCAGTTGCTTAAAGCTTGTGGGTGACATGGAGCGTATTGCCGACCATTGCAGCGATATCAGCCAATACACGCTAAAGCTTTTGGCAAAGGAGCCAGTGGCCTTGCCGGAGAATTTTATGCCGATGCTGCAGGTGATGCGCAAAATGGTGTATGACTCCATCAGCGCCATCAGTGAAAATGATGTGGAGCTGGCTAACAAGGTTATTGCTACCGACGACGAGGTGGATGACTATTTTGCCCAGATGCGCCAGCAGCTGACGCTTCTGATGCAGCAAAAGCCGCAATGCGTGCCGCAATACGTGGATTATCTGATGATTGCCAAGTATGTGGAGCGAGTTGCCGACCATGCCACGAATATTGCCCAATGGGTGCTGTTCGTGGTGAAGAACGAATTGAAAAATTAAAGGGACTGTTTCGTCCTGCGTATACACAAAAATAAAATAGCTGCCGTGATAGACGCAGCAGGTCAGGCTTTTCTGACATCGCGCGCCTGTTGCGGCGGCCTTTTTGCGTTAGCTGATTTGGGTAAAATGTGATATAATAAAACAGTACAATAAGGTATTATTGTTTTGATTAGTGGAGCTTATTATGTTACGGGGATTTTTGAAATATTATTTGCCGTACAAGCGTATATTGACGGTGACGCTTTTGGGGTCGGTAGCTGCATCAGTGACGGAGCTGTTTTTTCCGATGTATTTGCGCCACATTATGAATGATATTTTGCCAACGGGGGATATCTCCGCGCTTCTTACAGCTGCTGCTGTGCTTTTTTGCGGTTATGTGGCCGTGTGTATTGGCAATTATAAGGTGATGCAGCAGGGAAGAACTATCGGCGCACTGGTAGAGCAGGACATGCGGCGTGATTTGTTTGCCCACGTGCAGCGCATGAGCTTTGGCTATTTTGATAACCAGCGCGTGGGTCAGCTGGTGTCGCGTATTGTGAGCGACGTGGGGGAAATCCGCGAGCTGATTTTTTTGGGTCCCAACTATCTGCTTGTATGCATTATCTTCATGCTGGGAACGATGAGCATATTGTTCTACCTTAATTGGCAGCTGGCACTCGTGGTCAATGTGCTGCTTGTGATTAAGGCTGTTGATTCGGTGACGACCAACCGTAGGCTGAAGCAGGCAGGCCGCTTGGCCCGCAAGGAGGTAGGTGACCTGACGGCGCAGACGACGGAAAGCCTGAACGCCATCCGTTTGGTACAGTCCTTTAATAATGAGGAGCTGGAATGTGCGCGTATGGAAAAAATTGCGGCACGGCTTTTGGCGGCGCGCAAAAAGTCCTTTGGCATTCTCAGCCATTCCAATACCAGCATGGTGTTTTTTTCCAATATCACTAATCTGGTGATTATTATTGCCGGCGGCATTTTGATTACCTATGGCAAGATGCGCTTTAGCGACCTCGTGGCCTTTATGCTTTATGTTTCTATCTTTGTACGTCCGGTGCTGCGGCTTAACGCTCTGGCCGAGGTCTATCAGAAGGGCGTCACCAGCTACCAGCGCTTTGATGAGCTGATGCAGCAGAGCGCCGATATAGTGGATGCCCCGGGTGCTGTGGACGCAGGCGTGCTTGCCGGAGATATCGTTTTTGACAACATTACCTTTGGCTATAACGGCAAGAAGCCTGTACTAGAAAACTTTTCTCTGCACATCAGGGCAGGCGAATCGGTAGCCTTTGTGGGCAGCACTGGCGTAGGCAAGAGCACGCTGTGCAATCTGCTGCCACGCTTTTATGATTTGCAAAAGGGTCGCATTCTGCTTGACGGCAGGGATATCAAGGAGATGACGATGGCTTCGCTCAGACGCAATATCGGCATTGTGCAGCAGGATATCTTCTTGTTTGCCGATACTGTGACGGATAATATTTTGTACGGAAGACCTAGTGCTACGCAGCAGGAGGTGGAGCAGGCTGCCATAATGGCGGAAGCAGACCGCTTTATTGAGCTGTTGCCGCAAAAATATGCTACGCAGCTGGGCGAGCGCGGTGTAAAGCTAAGTGGCGGGCAAAAGCAACGCTTGGCCATTGCCCGTGTCTTTTTGAAGAACCCTCCCATTTTGATTTTGGATGAGGCTACATCGTCCTTGGATAACGAAACCGAAAAAAATATCCAGCTGGCGCTGGACACGCTGTCACACAACCGCACGACGCTGGTGGTGGCGCACCGTCTGGCCAGCATCCGCAATGTGGACCGCATTATTGTGCTTTCCACCCATGGTATTGCCGAGCAGGGCTCGCACGACGAGCTGATGGCAATGCAGGGAGAGTATTATAGGCTATATACGGCCCAGTTTGAGAAAAAAGCTTAGACCGAGGAGGTGCGAAATATGCATATTGACAAACGCTTAGAAACGATTGCCGGCTTGGTGCCGTCGCATTGTGTGCTGGCTGACATTGGCACAGACCACGCTTATCTTCCTGTGTGGCTCCTGGAGCAGGGGAAAATTGACCGTGCTATCGCCGGGGACATTGCCGAAGGTCCCTGTCAGGCAGCACGCAACACCGTGGCCATGCACAATCTGGATTCGCAGGTGGAGGTGCGTCTGGGCAGCGGCCTTTCCGTGCTCGCACCCGGCGAGGCTGATTGCATTGCTATCGCCGGCATGGGTGCGGCCACGATTATCAGCATTTTGGAGGCTGATATGGAAACGGCTAAGAGTGCGCAGCTTTTGGTGTTGCAGCCAATGGCGGGTGCCGCTGCACTGCGTGCCTGGCTGATAGGCAAGGGCTGGCAGCTTGTGGCCGAAGAGCTGGTGGACGATGAGCCACATTTTTATGAAATCATCGCTGCCAAAAGAGGACACGCCGCACTTGGTGATGAGGCAGAGCTGGTGGTAGGTCCTGTGCTTTTGGCGCAGGGACATCCACTTTTAGATAAGCAGATAGAGCGCAAGCTAACGGAATATAAAAAGCTTGTGAGCAATATGGAGCTCAGCGAGCAGGCCCGTGAGACGATAAGATATAAATTCGCTAAGGAAATGGTACATAAATTGGAGGTGCTGCAAAATGCCAGGTCAGGTAACAGTAAATGATATCATCCAGCTGCTGGAGGAAATGGCTCCACCGGAGCTGGCTGAGGCTTGGGATAACGTCGGCCTGATGCTAGGGCGGCGCACGCGCCTGGTGCACAGGCTGCTTTTGGCACTGGATATGACGCAGGAAACGGTACAGCAGGCTATCAGCCAAAAGGCTGATTTGCTTATAACGCACCATCCGGCAATTTTTCACAAGCTGGGACAGGTTACTGACGCAAGCTGGCAGCAGGAGCTGCTTTTGCAGCTGGCCGAAAACGGCATCGCCGTTTACAGCGCGCACACCAACCTGGATTGTGTTGCCAACGGTGTTAACAGCGTATTGGCCAAGCGTCTGCGCCTGCTTGATACCGACGTTTTAGATACTGCCAGCGGCTTGGGACGCATAGGTGACGTGCAGCAACCCCAGAGCCTGCAGAATTTTGCTGTTTTTGTCAAAAAAGCGCTGCACGCTGATTACGTGACTATCGGTGATGCGCACAAGCAGGTGCATACTGTGGCAGTCTGCGGCGGAGCGGGTGCCGATTTGATCGGTCTGGCATTGGCGCAGGGAGCAGATACGCTGGTGACAGGCGATGTTAAGTATCACGAGGCGCAGCAGGCTGTGTTTAGCGGCCTGAATATTATTGACGCAGGCCACCAGCCGACAGAGCTGCCTGTGCTGGACGATTTGGCAGATAGGCTGTCGCTGCGCTTTAGCGACAAGCATTGGAATGTAGATATTAAGATGGCAGACGAAACCCTGCTTTTGAAGCATATATAGAAAATAAGGTGATAAAAGAATGATTAAGGATTTTAAGGCCGGCCTGAAGATTTGTCAGGCAGCTTTGGTGCGTGTACAAAAGGTGGGCAATTCCTCCAACGGTGGCGTGTTTGCCCGCGGCATGCTGGAGGATAACAGCGGCCGTGTAGGCTTCATCTGCTTTGACGCGGTGTTGGTGGATAAGCTGCGCGAGCTGGACGCTCCCAAGGCCTTTATGATTGGCGGTAACGTGGATATCAACAAGTTTAACAATGATATGGCGCTGCAGGTTGTGGTGCAGCGCTTGGAAAACCTGCTGCCGCAGGATGATATCAGCAATTTGCTGCCGCAGGGAAACTTTGACGTAGAAGCCTATAAGACTAAGCTTGCCAACTATATCAAGGCAGTTCGCACCCCGGGGCTGCGCATGCTTTTGGAAACCATCTTCAGTGGTGAAACCTACGAGCGCTTTGTACACAATCCTGCAGGTATGCGCATGCATCACGCTTACCTGGGCGGCCTTTTGCAGCATTCGGTGGATGTTACGGCGCTGGCTGTGGCTATGGCCGGTCAGATTGAGGGTGCGGACAAGGATTTAGTTATCGCCGGCGCGCTTTTGCACGATATTGGTAAAATAAAGGAAATCTCTGCCGAAATCGGCTTCCCGTATACCAACGAGGGACGGCTTTTGGGGCATATCACTATGAGCTGCCTGATGGTGCAGGAGGCTGCTGCCAAGCTGCGCATTCCTGCATCGCGCCTAGAGCAGCTGCAGCATGTGCTTTTGTCCCACCATGGTGACAACGAAAAGGGCTCCCCTGTAGCCTGTGCAACGCGCGAGGCCTTTATCGTGCACTATGCGGATGAGCTTAACGCCGTTATGAACCAGTTTGATGAGCCTGAGGGCAAGGGAACTTGGGAATACAACCGCATGCTGGGACGCAACATTTTGACGGAGAAGCTATGAGAGGCGTCATCCGTGAGGAGGAGTGCAGCCTGCATGGTATAACGTTGCATGTGCAGTATAAGCAGGTGAAGAACCTTGGGCTGCGTGTAAAGCCTGATGGCAGTGTATTCGTTACCGTTCCCCTCGGTGTTAGCAAAAAGGAGCTGCTACGCTTTTTGGCAGACAAGGAGGAGTGGCTGCGTGACAAGCTGCACTTGCAGACGCAACGCACGCAGCAGAAGCACTATACCATGGGAGAGCTGCCCTGCGACGGCAAGCATGTGTGGTTGTGGGGGAAGCGGCTGTCTGCTAAGTTTTTTATCGATAAGAGCAAAAGTGGTAGCTATGAAATAACTACTGACGCTGTCTGCTTTTATTACCATAAGCAGCTTGACGGCGAGGAGATGTGTGCCTTTGTGGAGCTTTTGTATAAAGAGCAGATCTATAACAAGGGCCGTGAGCTGCTGCTGGCGTGGAGCAAAAAAATGGGTGTACATCCTACAGGACTCAAGGTGCGTATCATGAAAACGCGCTGGGGCTCCTGCAACGTGCAGACAGGTGGCGTTAATTTGAACGTGCTGCTGGCCTGCTGGCCGGCAGAATGCCTGGAGCTTACTGTGGTGCACGAGCTGACGCATCTGCTGGAGCTTAATCATACGCCACGCTTTTATGCTATCGTAGGAAGCTTTTTGCATGATTGGCGCAAACGTGAGCAGATGCTTAGAAGCTTTTATCCTATGTAATAGCGCTCTTTAACTATACTTTAATGATTTTCCCCTGCTAAAATGCGTCATAGTATACACATTTATGATAAAAGAAGTATATTTATGTAAATCTTTTGTGAAAGTATGCTGAGAGTGCAATTACTTGTGCTATAATTATAGTGACATCTTGTAAAACGGCGGCAGAGGCTTTGGCGGCCGTTTTTTAGAGGCAGGAGTGATGATTATGGCAAAACAAAAGATATTAATTGCTGATGATGAGGCGCAAATTCGTGAGATTTTGCGTATATATTTTGAAAAGGAAGGCTTTGAGGTTATTGAAGCAGAGGATGGTGCTGCTGCGATTTTAAAGGTGCAGTCCGAAAAGCCTGATATTTTACTATTAGATATAATGATGCCCGTTTTAGACGGTATCGAGGTATGCAAGCAGGTGCGCAAGCTGACTGATCTGCCTATTATCATGGTAACCGCCAAGGATGACGATGATGACCGCATCGCCGGTTTGGAAATCGGCGCTGATGACTATATCACCAAGCCGTTTAATTCGCGTGAGGTGGTGGCCCGCGTTAAGGCCGTGCTCCGTCGCGCAGGTACGCAGGAAAAGAAGGGTGAGGTGTCACGTATCACCTATCCTGGTCTTGTTATCGACATGGAGCAGTACCAGGTTACGGCTTTTGGTAACAAAATGACCTTTACCACCAAGGAAATGGAGCTTTTGTGGTGCTTGGCCTCCAATCCGGGCAAGGCCTTCAGCCGCAACCAGCTTTTGGAAACGATCTGGGGTTATTCCTATTACGGTGATACCCGTACAGTTGATACGCACATTAAACGCATCAGACAGAAGCTTAATATTCCGCCTGATTCCCAATGGGACATTACAACTATTTGGGGAGTAGGCTACAAGTTTGAGCTGAAGGATAAATAACAAATGAAAAGATCCCTAAGTACACGCCTGATGTATAGTTTTATGACTATCATAATTATCGTCGTCGTGGGGATTACAGCAGGCATATCCTACCTTATTGCCGATTATTTCTTTCAAGTCAAGGAGCAGGAGCTGGCCGAGAAGGGGCACGAGATGGGTGAAACCATCGAGGCCTTCATCCGCCTGGATGACAGGGATATGCTTTATAGGTATATTTTAGCTGTAGACAGGCTGGTTGGTGCACGCATCTGGCTTTTTGATGATAATTACGAGCTTTTGGCGGCATCGTATTATGATGCGGATAAGGATGTCGGGACAAATGCTGCTTTAAAGCATTTTCTGAAAAATGGCGCTCCCTCGCATAAGGCCTTGCAGGAGAGCGTGCAAAAGCTGGATCAGGATATCAAAGAAAGTAATATTTCCTATAGGGTAAAGATAATCCTGGGAAATGTTTATGCAGGTAAGTCGTTCAAATCGCAGATATATCATCCTTATTACAAGGAGCAGGTGATATTGGTGGGCGTACCCTATAATATCCCTGGTGGCCGCACAGGTGCGATTATGATGATTGAACCCTTGAGCGGCTTCGAAAAATTCTTGCGAAATGTTTACATTTATATTATGATTGTAGGTATCATCGCCATTATTATCAGCCTGTTTTTGGTCAAGCGTCTATCAAACGTGATTATCAAGCCGGTGCTGGATATGAAGGATAACGCACAGGCAATGGCCTCGGGTGATTATTCCCGCCGCCTGACGGTGCAGGGCGATGACGAAATTGCAGAATTGGGTGACGCACTCAATTCCTTGGGCAGGGATTTGGGTGCCTACATAGCCAAGATGCAGCGGACGGAAAAAATCCGCCGCGACTTTGTGGCTAATGTGTCGCACGAGCTACGGACACCGATTACGATTATCCGTGGCTATAACGAAGCAATTTATGACGGCATGGTAACGGACCCGGATGTGCTCCAACGTTACCGTGGCCTGATCAACGAGGAAACAGTCCGTATTGAACGCATGGTGCGCGAGCTTTTGGATATCAGCCGTCTGGAATCCAGCGATCCACTGACTGTGAATAATATGGATGAGCTGCCGCTGGCAGGAATCATCCGCAATGTCGCCGAAAAATTATCGGTCCGTTGCGTGAAGCGTAATATCAGATTCAACATTCATGCTGACGATACGATAAAAATTATGGGCGACGGCGACCAAATGGTACAGTTAATTATGATTTTGTGTGATAATGCCTTGAAATATTCGCCAGAAAATGGTACTGTATCATTAGGTGCGAATAAGCTTGCCGATGGCAGCGTGCTTGTAACCGTTACGGACCAGGGTAAGGGGATACCGGCGGAGGATATTCCTTTTATTTGGGAACGCTTCTATAAGGTAGAAAAATCCCACTGCCGTAGCGTACCGGGAACTGGACTGGGGCTGGCCATCGCTAAGGAGATTATTCGCGTCCACGGCGCCAGTGCCGAGGTAATCAGCAAATGTGGTTCTGGTACTACATTTGAAATAAAATTTCCAAAGGATAAGGTAGTATGATTTTAAAGTATGTTTGTCCCGATTACAGAGTAAAAAGTTTATTTGACATTTCGGCGAAATGGCTGAAGCGTAATGGTTACACGAGGATTGTTGTTGACATTGACAACACCCTGCTGCCGCGTGACAAGAACCTGGTAGGCCCGCGTGCCATGACCTGGATCCGCCAACTGCACCAGATGGGTATCAATGTTGCCTTGATTTCCAATAACGGTGGTGACCGCATTAAGGCTATCACTCGTCAGACCGGCCTAGGCACGATTATGCGTGCGGCAAAACCCCTGCCGATGGCGTATAAGCAGATTTCTAAGGCTATGGGCGGTGGCAAGATCCTTTATGTGGGCGACCAACTGATGACAGACGTTTTGGGTGCCAAAATTGCCGGACAGCCTGTAGTCTGGGTAGAATCTTTGGGTGGTAAGGAGCATTTTATTACCCGTTGCACCCGCAAAATAGAAAAATTTTTTGTAGGGCGTCTGCATAGCAATAATATGATGCCCAAGGAGCGCGTATTATGAAAATAGCCCTGCTGCAGCTTGCTGTTCTGGAAAAGAATAAGGCGGCCAATGTGGCCAATGGCCTGCAGCTGGTGGCTTGCGCTGCCCAAACTCATGACCTTGTGGTCCTACCTGAGGTGTGGACAACGGGCTACAGCCTGGGACACCTGCAGGAGGAGGCCGAGGAAGTTGATGCTTCCCCTGTTATCGGTAGTCTGCAGAAAATAGCACGCGAAACTAGCTGTGCTATTTTGGCAGGTTCTGTGCCCATGCGTCATGATGGCAAAATTTATAATACTTCTATAGCTATTGCCAAAACCGGTGAGGTAGTCAATCGTTATGATAAGGTGCATTTATTTGGACTGTTTGATGAAGCAGATTTTTTCGCACCAGGCAATAACTTTAATGCTTTTGATTTAGACGGTCTGTGC
>CAVAHH010000023.1:0-13523 GCA_963588395.1 bacterium | reverse complement strand
GTGCTAAAACCATTGACTGGAACGGTTCCGGTACAGATTCCTATTATCCCAGCAAGACATATAGCCTGGATTTGCAGAAGGCTTGGGAAAATATCGGTAAGCATACTATTGTTGTGGGTGCTGATTATCGGCAGGAAAGCTTTGATCAATACGTGCGTTCTCTAAAAAATTGGCACAACCATTCCAGTATTGATGGTAGCCTATACAACAACGGCCTGCAAAGTAAAAATGGCGGTAAGAGCAAAAACTACGCAGTATTTGTGCAGGATGAATATAAATTTAGCGATCCTGTTACTATGTACGTGGGCTTGCGCTATGACAAATACAAGAAAATGGATGGCAGGACGACTGAGTATGATAAAGATACAGGCAATGCAAAATATGATGCGCAGCATGCAGAAGCATCCTATAGCGAAATCAGTCCTAAGATTGCCTTTAATTTCAAGGAAGACGAAAACACAAGCTATTTTGCATCCTACGGTCATTCCTTTAATCCGCCGCCGTTGTATCAAGTATACCGTGGTAGTGTCTCTACCTCCAGCTATCAGGCCAATCCTAATCTTGAACCAGAAACATCCGATACCTTCGAGGTTGGCATGAAGAAGAAGTTGAGCGAAAGAACTAACTTTGGCTTATCCTTGTTCCATATTAAAACTGATGATAAGATCGCCGGTGCAACCTTCTATAATGCAGATGGGTCTACCACTAAGAAATATGCTAACTTTAACCAAGAAACCAGAAAAGGTGTGGAATTTGAAATCAACCATGCATTTGACAACAATTGGAAGGCTTATTTTAACTACACCTGGCAGCAGGGCAGATTAGACAAGGCAAAGGTTGAAGGCACAAGTCTGACAAAGGCTAGCAGTGTTCCGCTGGATGTTCCTAAGCATTTGCTGCATGCTGGCGTTAATTATACTAATGAGAATTGGAACGCATTGCTGGAATGCCAGTACGTTAGCGAGCGTAATACTTCTGATACTGTAACAGGCGAATATGGCTCTGAGGACGCCTTCTTTATTGTCAACACAGCTATCAACTATGATATTGCAAAAAATACAACGTTGCAATTTGCTATTAACAATTTATTTGACAGAGAGTTTTACTGCAGTGATATAACCTCTGGTAGAACATATAGCGTTGGTCTGCGCTACAGCTTTTGATAAGCAGTTTGCTTAATTAAATTTTGTTACCTAAGGCAGGGAGAAAAAGGCTTTTGCTCCCTGCCTACTATCGAGGTGGAGTGTATGCTGTTTAACCTAAAACGGCTTGCGGGCTATGCTGTAGGCTTTGTGCTGTTTTATGCGCCGGCTGCGCTGTTTACGCGAGTGCTATATTATCTGCTGTATGGTACATGGCAGGCGCAAAGCATCCACAGCCTGTGTCTGCGCATACCGCTGGAGCATATCCTGGATGGTCAGATGTTCCGTTTTGCGCCTGTGAGTGTTATCAGTACCCTGCTGTTACTGGTGAGTGCCTTCTTTTTGGGACCTCTGTTTTGCGGCAGGCTGTGTCCTGCAGGAGCGTTCACAGAATATCTGGCTAGGCTTGTTCCTGCCAGGCTGCAGGTAAACTGGCGTAGCTATACTGAAATTGCACCCATCCGCTATGGTATGCTGGCAGGCTTTTGTCTGGTGCCGTTTTTCGGCGGTATTTTGGCCTGTGCCTACTGCAATTTCTTTTTGTTTGATTTGCTGGCTAACTACTACACGCAGGGGTATTTTATTTCATTGACATCCAGCCTGCTTTTGACTTCTATTCTGTGGGTTGTGGTCTTTGGCCTCTTTACCAGGGGCGGACGCGGCTTTTGTAATTTTTTGTGTCCGGTGGGAGCGGCGCAGAGCCTGGTGCACGCATTGGGCTGCAGGCTGCCGTTTGTACTGCGCATGCGTGTAGATGCAAGTGAATGCATCGGCTGTGGCCAGTGTGCTAAAAAATGTCCTATGCAGGCTGCAACGGTGGTAGACGGACACGCAGTGATAAGCAGGCATAACTGTATTTGCTGCGGCGTGTGTCAGCACAGCTGCCCGATGAAGGCTATAAGCTATGGGAGGAAACAGGCATGAAGGCAAGGCTTCTTAATTTTGTGGCGGCTATGGGCATTCCCGTGAGCGGCATTACGACGCAGGGTGCAGGCTGTAATGGTATCTGCGGCAGCTGCGCCTTTAGCTGTGCGCCTGGTGTGATAGCTGTGCTGCTTTTACTGGCTAAGGCTGCATATAAAAAGCTTAAGAATGGAGAGATGCAGCATGGATAAGCAGCAAATCAGGCGCGCATTGGTCTTTGCAGCTATGGTGCTGCTGATGCTGGGACTGGCATTCTTTCGCAGTGAGAATGATTATGACAAGCTTTATTATAAGGCCGGCTTGGCGCGGGGGCAGGAGCTGCATTGTACGGTGGACCTGAGCAGGGAAGGGCGGCTGAAGCAGTGCCTGCAGTCCAATATTTACACGCTGTACCTGCGGCTGCAACCAAAGGAGAAGTCTGTCAGATTGCGCTGCGAGGCCGAAGGCGTGACTATGCTGCTGTCGCAGGGGAGCAAAAAAGGCTTGTGGCGGCAGCTTGAAACGGGCGAATTTTTGCAGCTGCAGCGCGGAAGCCTGCCGCTGAGCGTAGAGCTTTATGTTGAGCGTGGTACAGCAGCGCAGCAGGGAAAAATAAAATTTTATGATGAACAGGGAGCTTTATATGCGACTGTGCTGGTGGATGTAGTAAAAAGCAGCCACCAGGAAAAAAGCAATAGCTAAAAACTGCAAAAAGCATTATGCAATCTGCCATTACGTTTAAAAATGTGATGGCAGATTTTTATCTAACGATAGAAAAATGCGGCTTTTACAGTGTTAAAGGTGCTTAGATAATCAAGCCTTTGTTTAAATGTAACACTTTTGTGGCAAAATAAAGTAAATTAGATGAATTTTGCAAATTAAAGCAGGATTTTTTGCCCCCATAGCGAAATATAAAAGCAAAGGGATAAAGCCCGAGCCCTTGATAGAAAAATGGTAGCGCCAGATTGCTCTGGTGACATACCAGAGGAGGCATTTATTATGAGCGTAAACGTAAAAGGCAGAAACATTGATGTAACTCCGGCTTTGAAAGAGTACGTGGAGAAGAAAATTACCAAGGTTACCAAGCAGTTTAAAACTGTAGGCGATATTTCTGCAGTATTGAAGGTAGAAAAAGGTAACCATATCGTTGAAATTACCGTTCCTGCCAGTGGCATTTTGCTGAGAGCACAGGAAACCACCAAGGATATGTATTCTTCCATAGATTTGGTTGTTGATAAGATCGAACGTCAGATTCACAAATATAAAACCCGCCTGATGAAGAGAAAATACAGCAACTTTGCTGAGACTGCACCGGTAGCTGCTCCTGCAGCCGAGCCTGTGGAGGAGGGCGAGTTCGAGATTATCAAAAACAAGCATTTCACCATGCATCCCATGACTGCCGAGGAAGCAATTCTGCAGATGAATTTGCTGAATCATGATTTCTTCGTATTCTATGATCCTGACCTGGGCAGCACTAATGTTGTATACCGCCGCAAGGATGGTAAGTACGGTCTGTTGAGCCC
This sequence comes from bacterium, assembly GCA_963588395.1. Lineage (GTDB taxonomy): Bacteria > Bacillota > Negativicutes > Acidaminococcales > Acidaminococcaceae > Phascolarctobacterium_A. The sequence goes on along the minus strand of CAVAHH010000023.1, from coordinate 9,955 downwards.
GGAATTGAAATGATTTGACCATTTTACCTAAACTTCACAAAAAAGCACAGGAATTACTCCTGTGCTTTTTGCTTTTTAAGATAGATTCTGCTATAATTTAAAATTAGGTGTATAGTCTTTTAACGCACCATATTGTTAAGGAGTGATCGTGTTGCTCGAAGGAATCTTGAAAAAAATTTTGGGTGATCCCAATGAGAAAGAAATTAAAAACATTCGTGAAATCGTAGATAAGATTAATAGTCTGGAAGGGGATATGCAATCCTTGAGCTCTACCAATCTGGCAGCTAAGACTGCGGAATTTAAGGTGCGTCTGCAAAAGGGCGAAACCTTGGATGATATTCTGCCGGAGGCCTTTGCCGTTGTGCGCGAAGCTTCTAAGCGTGTTACCGGTATGCGTCATTTTGACGTACAGATGATTGGCGGCGTGGTGCTGCACCGCGGCAAAATTGCTGAAATGCGTACCGGTGAAGGCAAAACGCTGGTAGCGACCGCACCTGTTTACCTCAATGCGCTGACAGGCAAGGGCGTGCACGTTGTAACTGTCAACGATTATCTGGCCAAGCGCGACAGCGAGGATATGGGCCGCATTTATAAGGCATTGGGTCTTTCCGTCGGCTTGATTGTGCATGATATGGATTTCCCTGCCCGCAAGGCTGCCTATGCTAGCGACATCACCTATGGCACCAATAACGAATTTGGTTTTGACTACCTGCGTGATAACATGGTGGTTGATGAAGCCCAGATGGTGCAGCGTGAGCTTAACTATTGCATCGTCGATGAGGTGGATAGTATTTTGATCGACGAGGCGCGTACCCCGTTGATTATTTCGGGCCCCGGCGAAAAATCTACCGACCTGTACAGAGTGCTGGCGCAGGTTGTTGCCAAGATGGAAGAGGGCGAGGATTATACTGTTGATGAAAAGCAAAAGCAGGTAGCCCCCACCGAAAAGGGTATCGCCAAGGCCGAAAAAATGCTGGGTATCGGCAACTTGTATGATAACGAGCATGGTGTGGATTATTCTCATCAGATTATGTGTGCTTTGAAGGCCAAGGCCTTGATGCACCGTGACCGTGATTACGTGGTTAAGGATGGTCAGGTTATCATCGTCGATGAATTTACAGGTCGTTTGATGTTTGGACGTCGTTTCTCCGAAGGTCTGCATCAGGCAATCGAAGCTAAGGAAGGCGTTAAGGTGGAGCGCGAAAGCCAGACCCTGGCAACCATCACCTTTCAGAACTACTTCCGTATGTATAACAAGCTTGCAGGCATGACCGGTACAGCAAAGACCGAGGAGCAGGAATTCCAGAAGATTTATAATCTGCCTGTCGTAGTTGTGCCTACCAATAAGCCGATGATCCGCGTGGATTATCCGGATGTTATCTATAAAACCCGTATCGCCAAGTACAAGGCTGCGGTTAACGAAATCGAAGAATGCCACAAGTCCGGCCGTCCTGTATTGGTTGGCACCACGTCCATCGCCCAATCCGAGGAGCTGAGCGCGATGCTGAACCGCCGCGGTATTCCCCACAATGTGCTGAATGCCAAATACCATGAAAAGGAAGCTGAAATTATTTCCCACGCAGGTCAGTATGGTGCTGTAACCATTGCTACCAACATGGCCGGCCGTGGTACGGATATTACGCTGGGCGAGGGCGTGCCTGAGCTTGGCGGTCTGCACATCATTGGTACGGAGCGCCATGAAAGCCGTCGTATTGATAACCAGCTGCGCGGACGCTGCGCCCGTCAGGGTGACCCCGGTTCATCCAAATTCTTCCTGAGCCTGGAGGATGATCTAATGCGTCTGTTTGGCAGTGACAGCATTGCCGGCATTATGGATAAGCTTGGTATGGAGGACGATGAGCCGATTGAGCATAAGCTGGTTACCAAGTCTATTGAAAATGCGCAGAAGAAGGTCGAAGCACGTAACTTCAGCATTCGTAAGCACGTCTTGGAGTATGACGATGTTATGAACCAGCAGCGCGAGGTTATTTACTCGCAGCGTCACAAGATCCTGCATCAGGAGAATTTGCGTGACACGATTATGGAAATGGTGCACAAGGTTGTGGACCGCACCATGGCCATGTACGCACCGCCTGAGGTTTATTCCGAGAATTGGGATTTGCAGGCTCTCATCAATTATGCTGAGGACTTTTATGCTCCGCGCGGCCTGCTGACTATTGATTTTCTGCAGAACCTGAGCCGTGAAGAGATGGAGGAATATCTGCACAAGCTGGCAGATGACAATTATAAAGCACGTGAGTCTGAAATCGGACCTGATTTGATGCGTGAACTGGAAAACCTGGTTATGCTGAAGGTTGTAGACAACCATTGGATGGAGCACCTCGATGCCATGGATATGCTGCGTGAGGGCGTTGGCCTGCGTGCGTACGGCCAGAAGGACCCGCTGGTTGAATACAAGTTTGAGGCCTATGATATGTTTGAGGCTATGATTGACGCTATTCAGGATGACGTTGTGCGTTACATTTACCGTGTTAACGTTATTGCCCAGCCGCGTATGGAGGATCCGCTGGAGGATGCTTCTACCAATAACCCGACCCCCGAGGGCGATGACGGCAAGCTGAACGCCGAGCCTGCGCCGGTCAAAGCGTAAGTAAGAGCTAAAAAATATAGCGTATCGTCTTTGGCTGGCAGTCTGCTGCAATTAATTTGTTGCTCTACTGTCAGGGACAGTGCGCTCAAAATAACAGGAACTAAAAAGTCAGGCTTATGCCTGCAAATAACTAATATTTGCTAACTGAAAGGTTGTGAGGAATTTTGTTGATTGAAGAGTACAAACCGGAAATCGCTAATCTGCAAGCAAAATTAGAGGAAATGAGGGGATCTCTTTGACATCGCTGTCAAGGAGGACCGCATTGCAGAATTAGAGCATAAAATGGGTGATCCCACATTTTGGGATGATCCCGAAAAGGCGCAGAAAACTGCGCAGGATGTCAACGGCCTGAAGGAAGAGGTTGACGGCTTCCACAAGCTTAGTGATAGCGTGGGCGATTTAGAGGCCTTGCAGGAGTTGGCCGCTGAGGAAAATGACGAGAGCCTGGTGCCTGAAATGGACGAGCTGCTGGAAAAATGCCGCGCCGAGCTGGAGCATTTGGAGCTTGGTATGCTGCTGAGCGGCGAATATGACGCCAATAACGCCATTTTGACGCTACATGCAGGTGCAGGCGGCACCGAAGCGCAGGACTGGACTAGCATGCTGCTGCGTATGTTTACCCGCTTTGCCGAACAGAACGGCTTTACGTTGGAAATGCTGGATTACCAGCCTGGTGATGAAGCAGGCGTAAAAAGTGCCACTATTCAGGTCAATGGTCATAATGCCTATGGCTTTTTGCGCTCTGAAAAGGGTGTACACCGCCTGGTTCGCATCTCGCCGTTTGATGCGAACGCACGCCGTCACACCTCCTTTGCAGCAGTGGACGTAATGCCGGAGCTGGATGACACAGTAGAGGTTAATATTAACATGGACGAGGTGCGCGTGGACGTTTACCGTTCGAGCGGCGCTGGTGGCCAGCACGTTAATAAAACATCTTCTGCAGTACGCATGACGCACGAGCCTACTGGCATCGTCGTACAATGCCAGAATGAGCGCTCCCAGATCCAAAACCGTGAGCGTTGTCTGCAGATGCTGCGTGCTAAGCTGTATGAATACGAAAAGGCCAAGCAGGAGGCGCTGGTGAGCGATATCGCAGGTGACTACCAGAACATTGAATGGGGCAGCCAGATCCGCTCCTATGTGTTCCAGCCTTATACTATGGTTAAGGACCACCGCACAGGTTGCGAAACAGGCAATATCCAGGCTGTAATGGATGGCGATTTGATGCCGTTTGTAGAAGCGTATTTGCGCAGCCAGCAGAAAAAGGTATAATAAAGCGAGGTTTGGCAGGTGAATTTAATGAAGGGCCGATACAATCTGTTGCTGCTCGCAGTAATCGTTATCGGATTAGTGAGCGCGCTGTGGCTGAACGTGGCGCGGCATACTATCGAACAAAAAAACAATACTGTGGAGCTGGCGATGGAGTACGAGGGCTTGCGCAAGGTTGCGGCCTTGCAGGGCTTGCCGGAGCAGGATGCGCTGCTTCAATTTAAGGAAGCAGGCATTAACTCGCTGATGATTTTTGATACTACGCTGGAGCGTCTGACGAAAAATGGCGAGCTGCAGGCAGCAACTGGCGGCGAGCTACGCCAAAGTAGCGCATTAGGTGCGGATAAGGGCGTGTTTGCCAACGTGCCTGTAGCAGCCATTGAAGAAAATGCTGCCTATATTGCGGCAGCTAAGGATGCTACTATTTTGACGGATGTGGAGGAGGATTTGCGCCTGCGTTACGGCGCCGACCGCGTGCAGGTTGTGAGCGACAATCCCCGCATCGTCAAGATCAAGGGCAGCACCGAGCCGTTACCTGATGGCAAGTATGATGAACCATTGGGAATTATGCAGGCTCCCTTGGGGCTGCCTGCGCAGGATTTGCGTAAGGTTTCCGCTTTGGGCTTTAAGATTATCGTCCGTCCGCAAAATTATGTCAATGTAACAGATAAGCAGATTGATGCTATTTTTGAACGCATAAAGAAGGCAGGCGTGCCTGTGCACGCACTCATGCCCTGTGGCACCGAAAGCGTCGGTTATCCTGATAAAATTGGCTATTTGGGCGAGCGTATGCGTGAAAATAAAATGACGCTGGTGATGCTGGAGCATTACACGCAGTTGCAGTTCGCTAAAATTGACGGTATGGTGCAGCTGGGTGAAGCGGTAGATTATAACGCTGCCCGTTCCTATGTCATCGACCCGCTGGAGCAAAAGAAGATCAGTGTGGGCGAGGCTCTGCGCCGTTGGGCACTGACGGATGAGGAGCGCAATATCCGCGTCAACTATATCCGCACATTTATGATGCCCAAGGAAGGCAAGGATATTATGCAGATAAACCTGCAGTACGTGCGTGACATCAAGGCCAGCGTCGAAGCACGTGGTTACAAGATTGGCGAAGCAGGTGTCTTTAATAGTGCCGAAGGCAATGGATATGCGCCATACTTCCCCAATAAGCTGTTGCTGGTGCCCAGCGTGCTGGCTGTTGTGGCAGGCATGGTGCTGTATTTGGCGTTGCTCTTTAACATGAGCGCTGTAAGGCAGGTGCTGCTGTGGGTAGTGCTCTCGGCAATGGCTTTGGGACTACTTTTTATTGGGCGCGGGCTTTTGACGCGCCAGCTTTTGTCCTTGGCGGCAGCGAGCGTTTTCCCGGTGCTTTCGATGAGCGTTATCTTTAATATTTGGGATAAAAATACCAGTGACAAGCACAGCCTTCCTGCCATTTGCTTCAAAGGCTTGTGGCAGCTGGCGCTGGCAGTAACGCTGTCGCTTGTGGGTGCGGCCTTTATGTCGGCCATTATGACGGATAGCCGCTTTTTGCTGGAGATTGATATTTACCGTGGCGTAAAGCTTACCTTTATCCTGCCTGTGCTGCTAACGGCCATTCTCTTTATCAAGCGCTACGACCTGCTACAGGTTGTGGGGCGCGGTCTGGCGGTGCTGTGGCAGCGCTTGAACGGTCTTTTGGATACTGGTTTGACCTTTCGCCATGTGGCGGTTTTGGTTGTGCTGCTTTTTGTAGCGTATTACTTTGTCGGCCGCAGTGGTCACACGGGCGGTGTGCCTGTACCGGCCATCGAGCTGAAGATGCGTGCGCTCCTGGAGCAGCTGATGTATGCGCGTCCGCGTGAAAAGGAATTTATGGTGGGGCATCCCGCGTTCTTTATTGCAGTTTTGGCGGTATACCGCTGTGCACCGCGCTGGTGGCAGTTTGTGCTGGCCTGTGCGGCAGTTATCGGCCAGGGCAGTCTGGTGCAGACCTTCTGTCATATGCGTACACCTGTAATTATGAGCTTTTTACGTGCTATCGATGGCTATGCTGTGGGCGCGGTGTTTGGCATTATAGGCGTGCTTGTGATCGGTGCGTTGCTGCCATTTGTTTTGAAACTGAGAAGGAGATACCTTGAGCAATGAGTAAGATCGTGATTTCCGGATACTATGGATTTGCTAATGCCGGAGATGAAGCTATGCTGACCGCGATCGTCAAGGCTCTGCGCAGTACCGAAAAGGCTGTTGAGCTTACAGTCCTTTCGGGAAATCCTGCTGTAACAGCTGCAAGGCACAGGGTTAAATCCATTCATCGGTTTAGTTTCTTGGAAATTTGGGCAGCGCTGCGCGACTGTGACCTGCTGCTTAGCGGCGGTGGCAGCTTGCTGCAGGACGTAACCAGCAAGCGCAGCCTGCTTTATTATCTGTTTATATTGGCGCTTGGTATCCTGCTCAAAAAGCGGGTGATGCTTTTCGGGCAGGGTATAGGCCCTATTCACAGCAGGCCGTTGCGCAGACTTACTAAATTAGTCTGCAGCAGGGCCGACCTTATCACCGTACGCGACCAGGATTCGCTTTATGAGTTGCGTCGTATTGGTGTACCGGCCGAAAAGGTGCAGCTGACTGCCGATTCCGTGCTGACGCTGCCAAAGGAAAGCAAGGATAAGGGAAGGGAGCTTTTGCAGCGCTTTGACGTGCCGCAGGACAAAATGCTGATTGCTATCAGCGTGCGCAAATGGCAGGATGATGATAAATACCTGCTGGAGCTGGCTAAGGCGGCCGACGTGCTGGCGCGTGATTATAGCGCGCACATCGTGCTGTTGCCTTTGCAATATCCTGTAGATGTAGAGGCATGCAGGCGCCTGCAGCACTTTATGGGACAGAAGACTGCCAGCACCGTGCTGGCGGCAGACTGTGATACCGAGCTGTTTTTGTCGCTGATGGGTTGCTTTGATTTGCTTATCGGCATGCGTCTGCACGCGCTTATTTTTGCGGCAGTTATGGAGCGTCCCTTTGTGGCAGTTTCCTATGATCCTAAGATCGACGGCTTTGTGAAGGATATCAGCGGCATTAGTGCCGGCGCTGTAGAAACACTGCAGGCTGTGCAGGTGGTTAAGGCGGCACGACAGGCATTGTCTCCTGCCAATGATTTTCATGGACTGCTGGATACACTAAGGGAAAAGGCACTTTTAAATGCTAAAGAGGCCTTTGATTTGTTAAATTGAGAGGAGATTGAAGGTAGTGCTGAAAATGAATGATGTGAGCAAGGTGTACGCTGGTGGGTCAGCGGCCTTGCAGGACGTCAACATACATATCGGGCCAGGCGAATTTGTCTTCGTTGTAGGACCAAGCGGCGCTGGTAAGTCTACCTTTATCAAAATGCTGTTCCGTGAGGTTTTGCCTACTACGGGCAGCATTTTTGTTAACGGCGTGGATATTTTAGCCCTCACCCCTAAAGAAATTCCCTATCTGCGGCGTCAGTTAGGCATAATCTTTCAGGATTATCGCCTGCTACCTGACCGTACCGTATATGAAAATGTAGCTTTTGCTATGCAGGTCATCGAAACACCGCGGCGCAAAATCAAGCGACGTGTGCTTAATGTTTTGGAACTTGTGGGATTGCGCCACCGTGCAGATGCCTATCCTAACGAGCTTAGTGGCGGCGAGCAGCAGCGCATTGCTATTGCCCGCGCTATTGTTAATGACCCTATTTTAGTCATAGCTGATGAGCCCACGGGAAATCTTGATCCCGAAACAAGCTGGGATATCATGGAAATATTTAAGGAAATAAATGCCGGCGGCACCACGATAGTTATGGCAACCCATGATAAGGATATTGTCGATGCCATGGGCAAGCGTGTTATCGCGATAGAAAATGGCCATATCGTGCGTGACGAGGCAAGCGGGGTGTATGGCTATGAGCTTTAGTACGAAGGAATATTTTGTTAAGGAAACTTATAAATCAATCCGCCGCAACGGCTTCATGAGCTTTGCCTCAATTTCTACTGTAGCAGTATCGCTGTTGGTGCTGGGAATGTTTTTGCTGATTTTCTTAAATACCAATAACCTGGCCAAGTATCTGGAAAGTCAGGTGCAGGTTTCAGTTTATATGCAGGACGATGCTTCGGCAGAAGAGTTGACGGCTGTAGAAGCCAAGCTCAAGCAGCTGCCTGGAGTAGTTAAGGTGACGGCGGTTAATAAGGAGCAGGCACTGGCACGCTTTAAGGAGCGCTTGGGTGACCAGGACCAGCTGTTAAACAGCTTGGGTAAGGATAATCCTTTCCCCAATTCCTTTGAGCTGCAGGTGGATAGTCCTGAGCGCATTAAGGTAATCACTCCGTCCATCAGTCAGATCCCCAAGGTGGAAACGGCCAAGTTTGGGCAGGAGGTGGTGGAGCATTTGTTTTCGCTCACTAAAATCCTGCGCTTTGGCGGTATCGTGCTGGTGATTTTTTTGGCTATGGCGACGCTCTTCATTATTTCTAATACCATCCGCCTGACGGTGTTTGCACGCCGCAAGGAGGTTATTATTATGAAATATGTGGGCGCGACGGATTGGTTTATCCGCTGGCCTTTTCTTTTAGAGGGCATGACGCTGGGCTTTTTTGGCGCTGTGCTGGCCTCCATCTGTATCAACAGCATTTATGCCGGTCTCTTGGAGAAGATACATGCGACATTGGCCTTTTTGCCTCTTTTACCGGCATCGCCGCTCTTATTTTATGTGACCATTGTTTTGCTGGCTGCAGGTACAGGCATTGGCGCTTTAGGCAGCTACATCTCCCTGCGTAAATTTTTACGCGTATAAGGGAGGCGCAGGCTATGGAAAGAAAAAAGCTTGTTGGCATAGCTTTGACCCTGTGGCTGGCGGCTCTGCCACTATATGCGGCCTTTGGCTTTGCTAGTGCTGCCGATGATAAGCGGGCCGAGCTTAACGATGTTAAATACAAAATGCAGCAGATGCAGCAGCGTAAGGAGCAGGCACGCCAAAGGGCAGATGCCGCGAATGCTCAGCTGCAGGACGTTATGAGCAGCCTGGACGGATTGCAGACGCAGGCAAATGAGCTGCAGACAAAGAGTGACAAGCTGCAGGGACAAATTAATGAAAATCAGGCGCAGCTGGAAAAAAAGCAGCAGCAGGTGCAGCAGCGTATGCACATATACCGCAGACGCCTGCGTGATATCTATATCAATGGCCAGATAAATTACCTGGATGTGCTTTTGGGAGCCAAGGATTTTAGTGATTTTTCTTCGCGCATGTATTTGCTGCAAAAGATTATAGCCAGCGATTTGGCTATGCTGGATCAGCTTAAGCGTGATGCTGCGGAAATAAATAACCGTAAGGCGCAGCTTGCTGCCGAAATGAAGGAAATAAAGGCAACGCAGGTAGAGCTGGAGGCTAAAAAGGCGAAGGTCAATAAGCTGCGTGAGCAGCGTGCCCGGATGTTATATAAGGCACAGGAGGACGAGCAGTCCAGTCAGGCAGAATATGACAGGCTGCTGGCGATTTCAGAAAATATCGCGGCGATGCTGCGGAATATCGAAAGCAGCGGAGGTGGTGCCGCAGCTACAGGCAGCGGTGGCACAGGGCAATTTATGTGGCCCTGTACAGGACCGATTACCTCGTATTATGGCTGGCGTACACATCCTATTTTTGGCACTACTAAGTACCACAGTGGCATGGATATCGCTGTTGATACAGGTACGCCGATTCATGCCGCAGATAGCGGTACGGTTGTATATAGTGGTTGGTTGGGCGGCTATGGTAACTGCGTAATGATAGATCATGGCGGTGGTCTGGTGAGCCTTTATGGACACAATTCGGCGCTTAACGTGAGCGAGGGTCAGCATGTGGCCAAGGGCACTGTCATAGCCTATGCTGGCAGCACCGGCTATTCTACAGGTCCGCACTGTCACTTTGAGGTGCGTCTGCACGGCGAGCTAACTGAGCCGCTGAATTATTTGCCCTAAGAAAAAGACGGAGGCAGGAAAAGTGTTTGAAAAAAGAAGCTGGCAGATAGCAGTCTGCTGTCTGGCGACAGCAGTGCTGACAACGGCCACGGTTTTGGGAACTGAGGCTGTATTGCTTAATAG
>CAVAHH010000022.1:0-13594 GCA_963588395.1 bacterium | reverse complement strand
AAGATGTAAGGAGTGGGCGCTTAAGTTAAATAACAATGACTTAATAAAGAAGTATAAAGAATATGAGGTGGAGTTTAGTAAGACGTTGAATCAATTAGAACAGGTAGAAAGACAATCAGAAAGAGAAGAGTACAATGGTTGTGGTTGTATGGGACTGATAGTAGGAATTATCATAATAATTTATCTGTTATCATGACTTGTTATGAAGGTTGAGGTAGGCAGATGTTCCTAGAGAAGAATTCATTTAAATTGTTAGGTGTAAAAATAACAGACGATATGAAAGCCATAAATGAAGCAGCAGAAAAAAAGTCTTTTAGTGACGAAGACAACGAAGCTGTTTATGATAATGCCCGTATAGAGCTTACTTCACCTAACAGAAGATTAGTTGCGGAAATTTCTTATGTGGATTTTACTGGAGTTTGTGAATGTGATGATGTTTTACAGACAGTATTGGCAATGGATGATGAAGAGAGAATTTTGCATTTTAATTCAAGGGAAAATTGCATTTTAGAGCTTGAAAAGATAGTATACTGCTTGGATAATGTTGGTGCTGACATATGTACAAATTTAAAGTGTAGCCTCTTGAAGCTGGATAGATTATATCAACAGGTGTTTGCATCAGGAAACGTGCGAAAAGATATTGAGCAACTAAATCGATTCAGGAGCTCGATCCAAGTGTCAAAGATATCTAGCGAAAGTTATCAAAATAGCTTAAGGGAATCTTTGAATGCATATTTAGTAAAAGTTATCAACATGCTTTTTAGTAAGCTGGAATTTAAAGATACAGTCCAATTGGTTAATGAAATTATAGCTGAAACAATTGGAAAAAGCTTAGGTAAAAAACGTCCTAAATTTGGCTATGTAGTAGAAAAAATAGCAGAATCATATATGCTTCATAGCCAAGAAAGGGTGGAAGAAGTATATGAGAAATTGAACAGAATGATTGAAAAAGCTTATAGTTATGATTCATGGCAACAATTAAGACCTTTGCTTAGTAAAACTAAACAAATCAATAAAATAGTTCAGCCAATAAAAGTATACTTCCTATATCTTGGACAATCAGAAAAACAATTTGAAATAAATGATATTGCTACAGAGTTACGCTTATTAGCTTTGCATTATCATACAGAAAAAGAGCTGACTGATCTCAGTGTAAATCTTATAGAGTTTGAAATTGAGATTTTTTCTGAATTACCATTGCTATATGAAAAATTAATTAAAGATAGAAATACATTATCAAAAATAGCTAAGAAGAACTACGTTAAATTATCAACCGGAAAGCTATACAGGGATATTAATAAAAAAATTATTAGAGACGATGAGCACATGCCTGATAACATGCTATATATTCAAAAGCATATAGGCAAGTGGAAAAGAGAAATTGAACGAATTTCCATGGAGGCAAAAAATAAAGATGATTGCAAAATAGTAGCCAGCTGTATCTTATCAATTGCAAAAGCCATTACATGGGGAAACTGTTGGGATGTTTCTTATCAGTTGCTACAGCTAGGTAATAAGTGCGCTCAAAATGCTGATGATGCTGAGCTTTTGCTGGAATATAATGAGCGGGCAACAAAATGGAAAGATTCTTGAGCTGTTTAGTAAAGAAGGGGAAAAGTTTTTCAATCAATGTCTTCTTGACAGCACAAAAAAAAGAGTCTAAACTTACTTATTGCAGCGAGAAAATGAAAATTTTGGCGCTACTAATTATTTGAGCGAAGAAGGGACTTTATATATGCTTTTAAATCAGGAATCTAATCAAACAACGCTGCGCGGTGAGCTGGCGCTTTTGGTTGCTGTTATCATCAACAGCTTTAGTGTTGTGCTCATGCTGTATTCCGGCTCCGGCATTAGCGCTATCAGTAGCGTGCCGTTTGCCTTTTCGGAGGCTTTCCCGCATTTTACCCTTGGTACTTGGACTTATATCTTTCAGGCGCTGTTGATTGCCAGTCTTATGCAGCTGCGTAAAAGGTTTGTACCATCGTACCTTTTCAGCTTTGCTGTGGGCTTTGTCTTTAGCCAGTTTTTAGATTTATTCGAGCTGTATATCAATCTGCTGCCACAGGACTTTTCCTGGCGTGTGTTGTATTTTGCCATCAGCTACATTTTAATTTGCATCGGCATTGCCCTGTCCAACCGTTGTGGCCTGCCCATCATTCCTACAGATTTGTTCCCGCGTGAGCTGGCGCAGATTATTAAGGTTGCTTACGCCAAGATTAAGATCACCTTTGATGTAACCTGCCTGGCGATTACCGCGGCACTCACCTTTGTTCTTATTGGCCATGTTGATGGCCTGGGTATTGGCACGATTTTGGCAGCCTTTACTATGGGTAAGGGCGTAGCTCTTGCCGGTGACTATCTGGATGAGCATTTTAAATTTGTTTCTTTCATGGAATAAAAATTATTCTTGTAATTCCCTGCTAATAACAAGAATACGTGTATACAATCGCTTGAAGTATTGTACACTATATGTTGATGTGATACAATACAATGCGTGGGTCAAGGGAGAATGACCTAAATTTGTTAACATGTTTTTTGTATTAGGGGGAATTTTTTATGTTGGAATTTTTGAATGCTGTTGATGGCTTCGTCTGGGGCCCACCACTAATGATTTTACTGATGGGTACCGGTATTTTGCTGACCGTGCGTCTGGGTCTGCTTCAGGTTGTGAAGCTGCCTAAAGCCTTGCAGCTGATTTTCTCCGCCCGTAATAAGGGTGAAGGTGATGTAAGCAGCTTTCAGGCTTTGTGCACTGCCTTGGCGGCAACTGTCGGCACAGGTAACATTGTTGGTGTTGCTACCGCAATCAAGCTGGGTGGTCCCGGTGCTTTGTTCTGGATGTGGCTGGCAGCCTTCTTCGGTATGGCCACCAAGTACGCCGAAGGCGTGCTTGCCGTAAAATACCGCACATATGATGATAACGGCAATGCCTCCGGTGGTCCGATGTATTACATAGAACAGGGTCTGGGCAAAAAGTTTAAGCCGATGGCTGTGCTGTTCTCTGTCTTTGGTGTAATGACCGCCTGTCTGGGCAGCGGTACTTTCCCGCAGGTTAATGCCATCACTTCTATCGTACACGTATCTTTCGGTATTTCTGAATATATTGTAGCAGCAATTTTGACAGTTCTCGTTGGCTGCGTCATCATCGGCGGCCTGCAGTCTATTGCTAATGTTGCCAGCAAGATTGTGCCTTTCATGGCAGTTGTATATGTGCTTGTAACACTTTCCGTACTTGTATATTATGCGGATGCGCTGCCGCAGGCAGTTGCTCTGGTTATTGAAGGTGCCTTTAGTGGTACTGCCGCAGCCGGCGGCTTTGCCGGTGCAGGCGTGATGCTGGCAATGCGTAGCGGTATCGCCCGCGGTATCTATTCTAACGAGTCTGGCTTAGGCTCTGCTCCTATCGTAGCAGCAGCAGCTAAAACCAAATGGCCTGCAGAGCAGGGCTTGGTATCTATGACCGGTACCTTTATCGATACTATTATCATTTGTACTATGACCGGCCTGACAATTATTGTTAGTGGCGTGTGGAATGGCGATTTGAACGGTGCGCCGCTCACTGAAGCTGCTTTTGCTTCTGCCTTCCCGGCTATCGCTAAATACATTCTTTCAGGTGGTCTTACTCTGTTCGCTTTCACCACTATTATTGGCTGGAACTATTATGGCGAGCGTTGCGTTGAATATCTCTTTGGCGTCAAGGCAATTATGCCCTACCGCATTTTCTACATCTGCCTGGTTGGTATGGGCGTATTCCTGAAGCTGGATATGATCTGGATTCTGGCAGATATTGTTAACGGTTTGATGGCTATCCCGAACCTTATCGCTCTCTTAGGCTTGAGTGGTGTGGTTGTGGCAGAAACGAAGCTGTACTTCGAGCATTGGGAGAAAGTGCACAGCCGCCACAAGCAAATTGCCGAGCTGCGTAGCGATGTAGCAGCAGAAAATAATTAAAATGTGATTTTGAGCCATTGCGGGTGTATGCGCAATGGCTTTTTTCTTTAACTTTTTGTGTCATCTGTATTTTCATGCTGTTAATGTGCTATAATATACATATCAATAAAAGAGGAGTAGAGTATGATTTATGTTTTTTGGGCTTTGTTGGTGCTGCTCGTAGACCAGGCAACAAAGTATTATGTGGTGACACATTTTTTTGTAGGGGAAAGCGTGCCAGTAATTGAAAATATATTTCACTGGACGTTCATTTTAAATCCAGGTGCTGCCTTTGGCATGCTGGAGGGCAGCAGATGGCTCTTCGTCGTCATTGCCCTGGCGGTTGTCGGTGGTATGTGGTTTGTGCGCAGGGAGATTGCTGCAGGTGGCCTGCCTGCCTGCGTCGGTGCCGCGCTTTTTGCCGGCGGAGCACTAGGCAATCTTATCGACAGGGCACGTCAAGGACTGGTTATTGATTTTTTTGATTTTCGTATCTGGCCCATATTTAATGTGGCAGATATTGCGATTTGTACAGGAGTAGGACTGATTATATGGAGTTTGTTGAAAACGGAGCTGCTGGGCAGCAGCAGGAGTTGATTATTGGTGAAGAAGCGGCAGGTCAACGCGCAGACGTGGGCTTGGCAATTTTGCTGGAGCTTACGCGCTCGAATATGCAAAAGCTGCTGGACGAGGGGCGTGCGGTAAAGGGCAGCAAGGTGCTGAAAGCTAACTACAAGCTGAAATTCGGCGATAAAATAGTTGTGACGCTGCCGGAGCCGCAACCGCTGGATGTACAGCCGGAAAATATTCCTTTGGATATTATTTACGAGGATGATGACGTAGTCGTAGTTAACAAGGCCAGAGGCATGGTGGTGCACCCTGCAGCAGGCAATTACAGCGGCACGCTGGTCAATGCACTTTTGTATCACTGCCACAATCTTTCGGGCATCAATGGTGTGATTCGTCCCGGTATCGTGCACCGATTGGACAAGGACACCAGCGGCATTATGATATGTGCCAAAAATGATGCGGCGCACCTGTCGCTTTCCAAGCAGATACAGGAGAAAACAGCGCAGAGAACCTATCTTGCGGTTGTGCGTGGTAATATCAAAACTGATAGCGGCGTTATTGAAACGCTTATTGCCCGTGACAAAACAGACCGCAAGAAGATGGCTGTAGTCAAGGAGGACGGGCGTAACGCCGTTACCGAATACGAGGTTTTGGAGCGCTTTGGCAAGTATACTATTGTGCGTTGTAAGCTGCGCACAGGACGCACGCACCAGATCCGCGTGCACATGGAATATTTAGGCTATCCTCTGGTGGGTGATCCTAAATATTCGCCGATGAAAACGCCTTTTGCTATTCAGGGACAGGCATTACATTCACAGACACTGGAGTTTACGCACCCGCGTACCGGTGAACGGATGAGCTTTGAGGCACCGCTTCCCGAGGATATGCATAAGATTGTTACCCGCCTGCGCTTGGGGCAGTTTAATTAGGATTGGTCTGCCGCAACGGCAGTATTGATAAGCACCGCAGGGTGCGAATAAAATTATGAGGTGAGCAAAATGAGCAATTTTGTTAAAAAGAATGTTATTATGGATGCTGACGCAATGCGTCGTGCCATTATCCGTATTTCTCACGAAATTATCGAAAGAAATAAAGGTGTAGATAACGTAGTATTAGTTGGTATCCGTACCCGTGGTGTACCCATCGCAGAGCGTTTGGCCGCAGCTATTAAGGATATTGAAAATGTCCAGCTGCCTGTAGGTATGCTGGATATCACACTGTATCGTGACGACCTTTCGACTCTGGCCTATAACCCGATTGTGCATGGCACAGAAATTGACCTGGATTTGAATGGTAAAACTGTTATTTTGGTAGATGATGTGCTGTATACCGGACGCACTATTCGTGCAGCCTTGGATGCCATCATCGACATGGGCCGCCCCAAGGCCATCCAGCTGGCAGTTTTGATTGACCGTGGTCATCGCGAGCTGCCGATTCGTGCAGATTACGCAGGCAAGAACGTTCCTACCTCGCATAAGGAGGCTATCAATGTTTACCTGGCTGAAGAGGACGGCACAGACGAGGTTGCTATCGGCGATTTGGAATAATGTCGGGTATATTTTAGTATAATAACTTAGTAGCTAATAGGAGAGAGAAATATGCAGCAGGCTGAGATTTTAAGAAATGCGGCACTGGGAGCAGCGCTGGTAAAAAAATTACAAATGCGTGGCTTCGATGCTTATTATTGCCAAAGTAAGCAGGAGGCACTGGCGCAAGCATTGGCTCTGATCCCTGAAACAGACGTTGTATCCTGGGGTGGGTCGGTGACGATTGCTGAGGTTGGTCTTTTGGATGCGGTAAAAAAACGTAATCCGGTTATCGACAGAGACACGGCCAAAACGCCGGAGGAAAAGCAGGAGCTGATGCACAAGGCACTTTTGTGCGATACCTTTTTGCTCAGCAGTAACGCTATCACTGCTGACGGACAGCTGGTGAACATTGACGGCAATGGTAACCGTGTCGCTGCGCTCATTTACGGGCCCCGGCAGGTGCTGGTGCTTGCAGGCCTAAACAAGGTTGCAGGCTCGCTGGAGGCAGCAATGGTCAGGGCGCGTAATGTTGCTGCACCGATTAACGCACAGCGCTTCCCAGGTCTGGGCACGCCCTGCTATAAAACAGGCAGCTGTGGCAATTGCGTGTCTGCCGACTGCATTTGCTCGCAGATTGTTATTACGCGTACCAGCCGCGTGAAGGGACGCATTAAGGTTATTTTGGTAGGCGAGCAGCTGGGATTTTGACGAGAGAGGGAGTTGTTTAGCGTGAGGCGTTAGCAGCTCCCTTTTGCTTAAGAAAGCAGGTGGGATAATGGCCCGAACGATTATATTGTTGTTGGATTCCTTTGGTATTGGCTATGCGCACGATGCTGTAGCCTTTGGCGATGAGGGCGCAGACACCCTGGGGCATATTGCGGAATGGTTTGCTAAAAATCCGCGTAGGCAAGACGGAAGCATAAAGCCACTGCATTTGCCGCATTTGGCAGAGCGGGGGCTGCAGGCTGCTGCCGAAATGAGTCGTAAGCAGTCGCTGGCTACGAGTCTTGGAGCTGTTCACAGCATTGGTGCCTGTACCTGGGCACAGGAGGTGAGCCGTGGCAAGGATACGCTGAGCGGCCATTGGGAAATCAGCGGCGTGCCTGTTGATTTTGATTGGGGCTATTTTCCTGACGTACCGCATTGCTTTCCACAGGAGCTGGTGGATAAGCTTATAAAGGAGGGTAACCTGCCCGGTGTTTTGGGTGAATGTCATGCCAGTGGTACCGAAATCATCAAGGTGTTGGGCGAGGAGCACATCAAGAGCGGTAAGCCGATAATTTATACATCTGCAGACAGCGTGCTGCAAATTGCGGCACATGAAGAGACCTTTGGTCTGGAGCGCTTATATGATCTGTGCAAGCTGGCCTTTGAGCTGGTGCGCCCCTATAATATCGCCAGGGTCATCGCCCGTCCCTTTGTTGGTAGCAGTGCAGGCGATTTTGTACGCACCACCAATCGTCACGATTACGCAGTACCTGCGCCGCAGCCTACGTTGCTCGACAAAATGTTAGCTGCAGGTGGCAACGTGTACGCAGTGGGAAAGATTGCCGATATTTTCGCACATCGCGGTATTACGAAGCATTATGCCGCAGGTGGGCTGGATAAGCTGGCTGATGCAACGCTTGCCGCAGTGCAGGATGCACCTGATAACAGCATTGTTTTTACTAATTTTGTTGATTTTGATTCCTCCTATGGCCATCGTCGTGATATCTGCGGCTATGGCGAGGCACTGGAATATTTTGATAGCCGCCTGCCTGAGATCACTGCGCTTTTGAAGCCTGATGATTTGCTGCTTATTACGGCAGATCATGGCAATGATCCCAGCTGGACAGGCAGTGATCATACCCGTGAAAAGATTCCTGTACTGTTTTCGGGAGCAGGCGTGCCGTGTAAGCAACTTGCGCCTATGCAGACATTTGCCGACATTGGGCAGACGATTGCAGCCTATATGGGTATAGAGCCAACAGTAACGGGTACAAGGGCAGAGCTGTTTAAGTAAGCTATAATTTATGACGTATTAAAAGCCGTTTTATGCGGTCTTGAGGAATATACAGAATGTGAGGTGAACAGCATGCAAAAGCATTATGCAGCAACTGATGAGATTCTTTACCATGTGGGCTTTGCAGCTAAGGATCTGCAGAGTGCCACTATTGCTATCCTGCCGGGTGACCCTGGGCGGGTGCAGCCACTGGCGCAGGCGCTGGGAACGGATGCGCGCTTTATAGCTACGCACCGTGAATACACCAGCTACCTGACGCAGATCGCAGACACACCGATATTGGTCTGCTCCACAGGCATGGGCGGACCGTCTGTGGCCATCTGTCTGGAGGAGCTGGCGCGTATGGGCATTAAAAAGCTTATCCGTTTTGGTACTACGGGAACGATTCAGGAATACGTAAATTTGGGCGATATTATCATCGACAAGGCTGCTGTGCGTTTAGATGGCACCTCGCAGCATTACGCACCATTGGAATTCCCCGCTGTGGCCTGCTTTGAGGTGACCACGGCGTTGGTGCAGGCAGCAAAGGAAGTTGGTGCTCCCTACCATTTGGGCATTGCAGCCTCCAGTGACACCTTCTGGCCGGGGCAAGAGCGCTATGACAGCTTTACAGGCTATGTTCCGCGCCGCTTTGTCGGGACTATGGCAGAATGGCAGGCCTTGGGCGTTTTAAATTACGAAATGGAAACATCGGCGCTGTTTGTGACGGCGCAGGCTCTTGGTCTACAGGCAGGCGCTGTCTGTGGCGTGGTGGTTAAGCGCACGCAGAGCGAAAGCGTAGCACCGGTAGAGGTTTACAACAAGGCCTTTGATTATATGGTGCAGGTGACGCGTGGCGCTGTGCGCTGTTTGCTGTAGGATTTTGTTGTTTGGCGGGAAGAGTTGGTTTTGACGGCGTTTTTCGCTTATTAAAAGAGCAGGTGATTATATGAAACAGATAAAATGGCTTATCAGGCTGTGCTTTGTGTTGCTTTTTGCAGGCTGCACCGCATTTTCGTTGCCGCAGCAGGCCCGGGCCGATTCTGCTGAGCGGCCTGTTGCCTTTGTGCTTATCGATAACGATGGTGGCGTCGATGGTGCCATCTATAAAGAGTGGCGGCAGGTTGTAAAATGGGCCTACCACTTCCCTGACTACCAGATTACAGATGACGGTGCTGCGCAGCAGGAGGTCGCAGGCGCGCTGCATAGCGGTGCCAAGTTAAATAAGGCGACGATGCAGGCCTTGGCTGAAAAGAGCAAGGTTGACGTGCTGGTGGTGGCCCGTGTCTACGAGCTGAACGAAAGTATGGTTAGCGGCTTTGGTTTTAGGTTTGATCATGAAACCTATGTGCGCTTGGTGGCGGACGCTGATCTTTTTATCTATAAGAAGGATGGCGATAAGTTTTTGCAAAAGCGGGTGCGCGAGCGAGGGCTGCACGAAATGGCCAACTATGAAAAGCCTGTGGAAACAATAAAATGGCAGCTGTCTAAGCTGGTCAACACAATGGAGGGTAGGCCGATAATTGGCAGCTGACGGAGATGAGCTTTATTTTTGATAAGAGTATTCACCTTGGTTTAAGGCAGCAGGTTGTAAAATATGCTTATAAACAGATAACGCAGTCTTCTGCCAAAGAGTAACACGGGGTGATAGTAATGAATATTTTAGTAACAGGTGGCGCGGGTTATATCGGCTCGCACACAGTCATAGAATTAATTAACGCCGGACACAGCGTAGTCGTAGTTGATAACTTGGTGAACGCCAGCAGGGTAGCTTTGCAGCGCGTGGAGCAGATTGTGGGGCGTACAGTGCCCTTTTATGAAACAGATATCCGTGACCGCAAAGGGATGGCGCATGTTTTTGCTGAAAACAGCTTTGATTGCGTTATCCATTTTGCCGGGCTCAAGGCTGTGGGTGAATCGGTACAAAAGCCTTTGGAGTACTACGATAATAATATAACAGGTACACTGGTGTTGCTGGACGTAATGCGCAGTGCAGGCTGCAAAAGTATTATATTCAGCTCGTCGGCAACGGTTTATGGTAATCCTGCTGTGGTGCCAATCACCGAAAGCTGCCCCAAGGGCAGCTGCACCAATCCTTATGGACACACCAAGTCAATGCTGGAGGAGATTTTGCGTGACCTACATGTGGCAGACCCTGATTGGAATGTGGTGCTGCTGCGCTATTTTAATCCCATTGGCGCGCATGCAAGCGGTCTTATCGGTGAAAATCCCAGCGGTGTTCCCAACAATCTGATGCCATATATTACGCAGGTGGCGGTTGGTCGCCTGCACGAGCTGCATGTATTTGGTGACGATTACCCGACACATGATGGCACAGGCGTGCGCGACTATATCCATGTAGTTGATTTAGCGAAGGGACACGTAAAAGCTTTGCAGGCAATAGCTGACAAATGCGGCGTAGAGGTGTATAATCTAGGTACCGGCATTGGCTATTCGGTGCTGGATTTGGTGCATGCCTTTGAAAAGGCCACCGGAATTAATATACCCTATGTCGTAGATCCGCGCCGCGCGGGAGATATCGCGTCCTGCTATTCGGACCCGTCTAAGGCCTGGACTCAGCTTGGTTGGAAGGCTGAGCATGGTATAGAAGATATGTGTCGGGATTCCTGGAACTGGCAGCGCCGAAACCCTGGCGGCTTTGAGGGATAGGACTGGAAAAATTTTACAAAGAACGAGGAAGAATGTATGTGTGGTATTGTTGGATTTTGTGGAAATGAGCAGGCAGCACCTATTTTGTTAGATGGCCTGTCTAAGCTGGAATATCGCGGCTATGATTCTGCCGGTCTGGCAGTGCGTGACGGCAGTGCGCCTGTACAGATCGTCAAGGCCAAGGGCCGCTTAAAGGAGCTGTATGCCAAAACTAACGGCGGACAAAGCCTTGTCGGTACCTGCGGCATTGGTCATACGCGCTGGGCAACGCACGGTGAGCCGTCCGAAACAAATGCGCATCCGCATGTGAGTGCAGATGGCAATGTTGTGGCAGTTCATAACGGTATTATTGAAAACTACCAAGAGCTTAAGGAAAAGCTGCTGCATAACGGTTACACCTTTTATTCTCAGACGGATACCGAGGTTGCCGTTAAGCTGATTGATTATTATTATAAAAAATATGATCATACGCCGACTGACGCCTTGAGCCATGCTATGGTCCGTATCCGCGGCTCCTACGCGCTGGCTGTGATGTTTAAGGAATATCCCGGCGAAATTTATGTTGCGCGCAAGGACAGTCCCATGATCATCGGTGTACATGATGGCGAATGCTTTGTTGCCAGCGATGTGCCGGCTATTTTAAAATACACCCGCAAGGTTTATTACATCGGTAATTTGGAGATGGCACGCCTGGCTAACGGCGAGGTTTCGTTCTACAATGTAGACGAGGAGCCTATCGAAAAGGAGCTTACCGAAATCAAGTGGGATGCTGAGGCAGCTGAAAAGGCTGGCTTTGAGCATTTCATGATGAAGGAAATCCATGAACAGCCCAAGGCTGTGCGTGATACGCTTAACTCCGTGCTGGTTGACGGCAAGCTGGATATGAGTGCCGTCGGTCTCAGCGATGAGGACATCAAAAAGATTGACAAGATCTGCATCGTTGCCTGCGGCAGCGCCTATCACGTAGGCGTGGCAGCGCAATATGTTATTGAGGATCTGGCGCAGATTCCCGTCCGCACTGAGCTGGCATCGGAATTTAGGTACCGCAAGCCGCTGCTAAGCCAAAACGAGCTGGTGATTATCGTCAGCCAGTCCGGTGAAACGGCTGACAGCCTGGCAGCTCTGCGTCTGGCTAAGGAAAAGGGCATCAAAACCCTTGGCATCGTCAACGTAGTGGGCAGTTCCATCGCGCGCGAGGCAGATAACGTGTTCTATACGCTTGCAGGCCCTGAAATCGCTGTTGCTACCACTAAGGCCTACAGCACGCAGCTGATTGCGTCCTACTGCCTGGCAATTCAATTCGCTAAGGTGCGTGGAACTATTGATGATGCTAAATATACACAGCTTTTGGACGAATTGGCCCTGCTGCCGGAAAAAATCCAAAAGATTATTGAAGATAAGGAGCGCATCCAATGGTTTGCTGCCAAGCAGCTCAATGCTAAGGATATCTTCTTTATCGGCCGTGGCCTAGATTACGCTGTCAGCCTGGAGGGCAGCCTCAAAATGAAGGAAATTTCCTACATCCACAGCGAGGCCTACGCTGCAGGCGAGCTGAAGCATGGCACCATCAGCCTGATTGAAAACGGTACGCTGGTAATCGGTGTACTGACGCAAAGCGATCTCTACGAAAAGACCGTCAGCAACATGGTGGAATGTAAGAGCCGTGGTGCCTACCTGATGGGTCTGACTACCTATGGCAATTATAACATTGAAGATACTGCTGATTTCACTGTCTACATTCCCAAGACGGACGAGCATTTTATGACCAGCCTGGCAGTTATTCCGCTTCAGCTCATGGGTTATTATGTAAGCATCGCCAAGGGCTTGGATGTGGATAAGCCGCGTAATCTGGCTAAGAGTGTTACCGTCGAATAATAAAGCGGAGTGTAACGCACCGTATGCTTTGTGGATTATCCTACTATTATCTTTAAAATAATATGAGAAATGGCAGGCTGCAGTGACCGGGTGGTTGCTGCAGCCTGTTTTTGTATAGAAAAGAGAAAAGCTTTTATTCGTGGTGATAGTGCTACAGGAAAAACAACCTTGCTTGAATTATTAGATGCTTATGACAGGGACGGAGATAGTAGTGGCGTTTTAGTACGCAGTGAAGTTCCTTGTGTTGTTATTGGCGGGCAGCGCTGGCAGGAAAACTTGCAGTTTGTTCATAACAGCATAGTCTTTATTGATGAATGTAATCGTTTTATAAAGTCAGAAGATTTTGCAGTAAGTGTAAAGGGTTCTGACAATTATTTTGTGATAATTACGCGCGACAGTGTCAAGGAAATCTATGGTATCAGGGAATCTGGTAAATATGCAGGCCTTAAGCAGGTTTATAATGAGTTTTATCATTTATACGGTGCAATGGACAATGTAGAGTTGAATGAGGAAAGTGTCATTTTGGCAGAGGATTCTAATTCCGGTTTTGAATTTTTTAGCAGTGTTTGTGCTAAGCAGATACAATGCATTAGCAAATAGATAAATACAAAAAACCGTACAAACTCAAATCCATGACGGATCTGCGTTTGTACGGTTTTCCTTTATGCTTTTTACTTATCGTACATTTTATCGAAGCGCTTCAAAAGACCACCTTTGAAGCACAGTACGATGCCGCCGATGGCACCGACCACTGCCTGTAGAATTTGATATGGCAGCTTGATGTAAGCGTAATGCGGAGTGCTGTAAATAAACGCACGGCCGAGCGAATAGCCGACAACCATAATCACTGCGCCCAGCAGTACACCGACTATCGCACCCTTATAGGTCACCTTACCTTCTTTGTGCGCTAACAGGCAGATCACTACCGCCTGCAGCCCGTGTGTGACGAGCGAAACGAACATAGGCGTGGGGTAGAAAAAGAGGTCACCCAAAAAGGCACCCACGCCACCGACGATAAAAGCGGCTTTAGCGTCGCGCA
>CAVAHH010000021.1:0-13631 GCA_963588395.1 bacterium | reverse complement strand
CACTAAGGAATACCCTGTAGAAAAAATGATGCGTGACGCTAAGATCATGCAGATCTACGAAGGCACCAACCAAATTCAACGCTTGGTTATTGCTAACAAGCTGCTGTACTAATAGTAAATATAAAATGATTACAAAAGGACTGCTGTAGGTTTTGCAGCAGTCCTTTGTGTTACATATTTAAAGGAGCTCAAAATGCAGGATTTTATCATAGAGCAAAAAAATAATATCTGGTGGGGGCAGTTTCCACTGCTTACACGCGCAGGCTTTACTAACGCCTGTAGCTGCCGTCTGCACGGACAGAGCGCGGTGGCACCTGGCACGCTTAACCTGGCGCTGCATGTAGGCGATGAGCCGCGGCTGGTGCTGACTAACCGTCAGCGCTTTGCAACTGCCGTGGGCGTGGACGCACAGCGCTTTACTACCTGTGAACAGGTGCATGGCAGCAGGGTGGCAGTGGTGAGCAGCGACCTTGTAGGGGCAGGAGCGCAAAATTTGGCAGCAACCATTAAGGATACCGATGCCTTGGTTACTGATTTGGCAGACGTGCCGCTGCTCTTGTTTTATGCAGACTGCGTGCCCGTGCTTTTGGCGGATAGCAGGACCGGTGCCGTTGGTCTGGCACATGCAGGCTGGCGGGGGACGGTGGCGCAGATTGTGCGCCAAACGCTGCAGACAATGCAGACAGCCTTTGGCAGCAGACCGCAGGATATTTTGGCCGCAGTGGGACCGTCCATAGGTGCCTGCTGCTACGAGGTGGATGATTTTGTGCGTGATAAGGCTGCAGGCTACGAGGAGTTTTTTGCTCCGGTAAGCGGTAAGGACGGCAAATATATGCTGGATTTGTGGGCCTATAACAACAGGCTGCTGCGACAGGCAGGTGTGCCGGCAGAGCAGATTGCCGTAGCTGGTGTGTGTACGGCGCATAACCACGAGCTGTTTTGCTCCTACCGCGCGGAGGCAGGAAAAACGGGACGCATGGGCGTGTGCCTGTGCCGCAAAAGCAAAACTGAATGAGAAGGGAAGCAGGTTTAATGCAGAATTTTACTTTTAACGGACCCTTGGGACCTATAGAGTGCGTGGCTGAAGACAACAGAAGCAAAAATAACGCCGTGCTGGTGATGGCGCACGGTTTCAGGGGCAGCCGCGACAGCGGCGGCAGGGCGCAGGGCGTAGCGCAGCAGGCAGCAGCTAGCGTGAGCGTAGTGCGCTTCAACTTTACGGGTACGCAGATATTGTCGCTGCAGGTGGCCGAGCTGCGTGCGGTGCTGACCGAGGTGCGCAGGCGCTGGCCGGGATGTGCGCTGTATCTTTTGGGCCGAAGCCTGGGGGGAGCGGCATCCATTGTTACGGCAGCGCAGGAACAAAGCCTGGACGGCCTTATTTTGTGGGCAACGCCGCACGATTTGCGGCAGACCTTCCGCCATGTGATGACGGATGAGTATTACGACCGTCTGGATGCAGGCGAAACCCTGCATTTTAACGATGAGCGTGGCGAATGCGCGCTGACACCTGATTTTTTGACAGACTTTGATAAGTATGACCTTGCTGCGTGCCTGGACTCGTTGCAGCTGCCTGTGCTGCTTTTGCATTGCGCAGGTGATGATACCGTGCTGGTGGAGCAGGCAAGGCAAAATGCCAAGGTGCTGGGCAGCAGGGGCGAGCTGCATATCTTCCCCGGTGGCGATCACAGCTTTACGGAGCACAGCGAGGCGGCAGGAGCGCTGGTGGCGCGATGGCTGCAGCAAAAGATGTCTTTGCTGTGATATCTTGCGTACGTCTGCAGCTTGCTCTTGAAAAGAACAAAACTCCCGTTGTATAATGAGATGAGATAAAGTATTTGGAGGCAAGTAATGAAGAAGCTTATAGTAATTTGTATGCTGCTCTTGGCGGCGTTGGCAGTAACGGCCTGTGGTCAGGAAAAGCAGGAGCCAAAGGCAGAGCCTGCTACCGCTGTTTTTAGCACAAGCATGGGTGATTTTGAGGTGCAGCTGGCAACGGATTACGCACCTAAGACCTGCGAAAATTTTATTAAGCTGGCACAAAAGGGATTTTATGACGGCTTGGTGTTTCACCGCGTAATTGATGATTTTATGATTCAGGGTGGTGACCCCAATGGCGATGGCACAGGCGGCCCCGGCTACACCATTAAGGATGAATTTAGCAGCAAGCTGTTGCACAGCGGCCCCGGCGTGATTTCTATGGCCAACCGCGGTCCTGACACAGGTGGTAGCCAGTTTTTCATCACGCTGCGCGAGTGCAAATGGCTCGATGGCAAGCATGCTGTGTTCGGCAAGGTGACCAAGGGTATGGAAGTGGTCTATAAAATCGGCAAGGCCAAAACCGATGCCAACGACAAGCCTGTAGAGCCTGTGACGATTAAAAAGATTACTATTGAAAAACGCTGATTAGAGGGCGGATGTAGGAGGAAAGTGCTTGGCTAGTGAAGAGGAAAGAATGCAAGGGATCTTAGAAACCATTGACCAGCAGGAGATGGTAGGCATCTGCGGACGTAACGATGAGTTTTTGCGCCTAGTGCGTGCTGGCTTTGAGGGCTGCACGCTGGTGGCGCGTGGCAACGTTATTACGATGAGCGGCCCGGCGGCACTGGTGGCGCAGCTGGAGCAGCTGTTTGCCGAGCTGCTGTTTTTGTACAGGCAGGGGCTGCCGCTGACGACGCATGACGTGCGCTACAGCATGTTTATGGTGCAGGAGGGTCGCCTGGACAGCCTGCACCGCATGTATGCTGATACCATCATCGTCAACAACCGCGGCAGGCAGGTGAAGGCCAAAACCTTGGGACAGTGGCAGTATGTAGAAACTATCCGCAAAAATTTCATTACGCTGGGTATAGGCCCTGCAGGGACAGGCAAAACCTACCTGGCAGTGGCGCTGGCTGTGGCGGCGCTCAAGAAAAAAGAGGTGGAGCGCATCATCCTCACACGTCCTGCGGTGGAGGCAGGCGAAAAGCTGGGCTTTCTGCCGGGCGATATGCAGGATAAGGTCGATCCCTACCTGCGTCCATTGTATGACGGCCTTTATGATATGCTGGGCACCGAAACCTTTCAAAAATATCTGACCAAGGGTACGATTGAGGTAGCGCCGCTGGCTTATATGCGCGGACGCACGCTCAACGATGCTTATATTATTTTGGACGAGGCGCAAAACACTACGCCGGAGCAGATGAAGATGTTCTTGACGCGCTTCGGCTTTGGCAGCAAGATGGTTATCACGGGCGATATTACTCAGATAGATCTGCCTGGCGGAAAAAACAGCGGCTTGAAGGATGCTGCACGAATCCTGCGCAATGTGCCTGGCATCGGCGTGATTAAGTTCAGCGAGCAGGACGTTGTGCGTCATGAAATAGTCGGCTCCATCATCAAGGCCTATGAAGCCTTTGAAAGGGAGCACAAAAAGGATACTAACGGAGAGAAAAAGCATGATTATCAACCTGGAAAATGATCAAGATGTGATAGAGCTGCCGCAGGAGGTGTTGCAGCGCCTGCAGCAGGGGCTGGAGGCCGTGGCCAGACTAAACGGTTTGCCGCAGGAGGCGGAGGTTGACGTGACGATTGTGGACGACGAGGAAATCCACAGCATGAACCGCGAATACCGTGGCATGGACAGGCCTACGGACGTGCTCAGCTTCGCACTGGACGAGGACTGTGAGGATGGAGACGAGCCTGAGCTGATTGGCGGGCCCGAGGAGCATCTTTACGGCGATATTATTATTTCAGCAGAGACGGCGCTGCGACAGGCTGAGGAATACGGCCACGGCCTGGAGCGCGAGATGACCTATCTGGCAGTGCATGGCATGTTCCACCTTTTGGGCTATGACCACATGACGGAGGAGGACAAGGTCCAAATGCGTGCCAAGGAGGAGGAGGCGCTGCGCGCGATTAACCTTTCGGAGGAATATTTTGACCACCCGACAGGGGTGCACTGACATTAGCAATTAGCGGCATACCGCTAAAAATATAGGAGGTGTTTCTTGTGCAGGATACCAATGTAAACGCTTTAAAACAGGAATGGCGCGAGCTGTATGATGCAGCTGTGGCCGCCAGGAAAAACGCTTATATTCCCTATTCTAACTTCGCGGTGGGGGCGGCAGTGCGCGGCGCCGACGGCAGTGTCTATGGTGGCTGTAATATAGAAAACGCCTCCTACGGACTGTGCGTCTGTGGCGAGCGCAATGCTATGTTCCGTGCCGCCTGTGACGGACAGCGTGCTTTAGTGGACCTGTGCGTGGTGGCTGACACCTCGGCGCCTGTTTCTCCCTGTGGCGCCTGCAGGCAGGTGATGCGCGAATTTGGCGTGCAGACGGTCATTTTGGCCAACATGAAGGGAGATTGCAAAATTACGACGGTAGAGGAGCTTTTGCCGTATGGATTTGAACTGTAAACTTACATTAGGAGCTGATTAACATAGAAAAAGCAAGTAAACAACCCAAGCATTACGCCGGCTTTGCAGCGATGGTGGGCCGCCCCAACGTGGGCAAGTCCACCCTCACCAACAGCCTGATTGGCGAAAAAATCGCTATTATGTCGGACAGGCCGCAGACAACGCGCAACAAGATTATGTGTATTATGAATACGGACAACGCGCAGATTATGTTTTTGGATACGCCTGGTATTCACAAGCCGCAGCACAAGCTGGGGGAATATATGGTGCGCACCGCCGAGGGCACGCTGCAGGAGGTGGATGTCATCCTGTTCGTGGTGGACGCTACCGAAAAGCGTGGCGCAGGCGAAGATTATATTATTAACCTGCTGCAGAAGGTGAAGACCCCTGTTATTTTGGTTGTCAACAAGATTGACAAGCTGGCAGATAAAAACAAGCTTTTCCAGATTATGGAGAGCTACAGCAAGGTGTATAATTTTGCTGCCATCGTGCCTGTTTCGGCACTCAATGATAAGGAATTCCCCGATCTGGTGCAGGAAATCACCAAGCATCTGCCAGAAGGGCCTGCGTACTTTCCAGAGGACATGATTACCGACCAGCCGGAGCGTGTGATTGCGGCAGAGATGATCCGCGAGAAGGTGCTGCGCCTGACCCGCGACGAAATTCCCCATTCCGTGGCGGTCGAGGTGGACGAATTCAAAGAGCGTGATGAGGAAAATGTTTACATCCGTGCCACCATTTACGTGGAGCGCGAATCGCAAAAGGGTATTGTTATCGGTGCCAAGGGCAGTCTGCTGAAGAAAATCGGCCAGCAGGCGCGCGCAGATATCGAAAATCTGCTGTATTGCAAGGTGTTTTTGGATTTGTGGGTCAAGGTAAAGGCCGACTGGCGCAACAAGGACAAGGCCTTGAAAAGCTTTGGTTATGACAGCAAATAAAGTTTACAAAAAGGTTTTACGAAATGAGTGAATCGCAAAGCAGGCTGCTGGTGGATGAGGCGCTGGTGCTGCATGTCAAAAACTGGCAGACCGCGGATAAGTATGCTGTGTGCTTTACTAAGGAGCATGGCAAGCTGCGCTTTATTGCCTACGGCGCGCGTTATGAAAAAAATATTGCGGGCCGCTTGCTGCAGCCCTTTGCTAATTTGCGCCTTGAGGTGCAACAGGGGCAGAAGGTGGATAAGCTGCGCAGCTGCGAGCTGCTGCGGATGCCGCAGCCTGTGGACGTGCCGCAGATGGCGTATGCGGCGGTGGCGGCGGAGCTGACTGCTGTACTGACTGAGGACAGGGCGCCGCAGCCGGAGCTTTACGCCGAGCTGGCTGCAGCCTTTGCGGCCGTCACTAGGCGTAACCCGCGCCTTGTAGTGCTGTCCTTTGCTATCAAGCTGCTGCGCCTTACAGGCTTTGCGCCGCAGCTGACGCATTGCGTAAATTGCAATGCACAGGTTACGGACGAGGCTGATGCGTGGTTCAGTCCCCTGCAGGGAGGCTTGATCTGTAGCGGCTGCAGGACCGGCTACAGCGGCGACGGTCTGGAAAGGTGCAGCGCAGGCAGCAGGCAGCTGTGGCAGTGGCTGGCGCAGCTGGATTATGATAATCCGACGCCGTTTAAGGTGCTTGGTGGCAATATGATGGAGCTGGAGCGTTTTTTATTCAGGTTCATCTTTTTTCAGACGGATAAGCCGCTCAACAGCCTCAACTTTCTGAGTCAGATGGGGCTGTAGCTCTTGACAAACAGCGTTCAGTTTTATATACTAACAGTTAAGCTGAGAAAAAGAGGAGTAACCTGCAAGCAGAGCGAGCCGTGAGGGTGTAAGGCGGCAACCGTAGGTGAAGGCACTTTGGAGCTGTAAATACATATTGATTGAGGCGGGCTGCACTTGTTGCAGTCAAGCAGGGTGGAACCGCGGAGCTGGTATTTAAGGCACTCCGTCCCTGTAACAGTTTGTGTTACGGGGGCGTGAGTGCTTATTTGTTTCGCAGCAAAGCAACCACCTGTAACGTCTTTGTAACAGATATAGGAGGCAGAACATGGATTTTCAGACAATTATTTTGAAGCTGCAAAAATTCTGGGCCGGTCAAAAATGCATCATGGCGCAGCCCTACGACATTGAAAAGGGCGCAGGCACTATGAACCCGTCCACCTTTTTGCGCGTATTGGGTCCCGAGCCTTGGCGCGTGGCCTACGTTGAGCCGTCCCGACGTCCGGCAGATGGCCGCTATGGTGACAACCCCAACCGTTTGTTCCAGCATCATCAATTTCAGGTTATCGTAAAGCCGTCCCCAGAAAATATCCAGGAGCTGTACCTGCAGAGCCTGGCCGAGCTTGGTATTCACCAAGAGGAGCACGATATCCGCTTTGTTGAGGATAACTGGGAATCTCCGACTCTGGGCGCTTGGGGCCTGGGCTGGGAGGTTTGGCTGGATGGCATGGAAATCACCCAGTTTACCTATTTCCAACAGGTTGGCAGCATTGACGTTAAGCCTGTAACCGTCGAAATCACGTACGGCCTGGAGCGTCTTGCTATGTACATCCAAGGCGTAGAAAACGTCTTTGATATCCAATGGGTTGGCAACGTTACCTATGGTGACGTGTTCCACACCAACGAGGTGGAGCAGTCCTTTTACAACTTCCAGGTTGCAGACACCGCCCTGCTCTTTGATTTGTTCGACAAATACGAGGCCGAAGCTAAACGCGTTATCGAGCTGGGTTATATCCGCCCTGCTTATGATTACGTGCTGAAATGCTCGCACACCTTTAACCTTTTGGATTCCCGCGGCGCCATCAGCGTCAGCGAGCGTACCGCCTATATCGGCCGTGTACGCGCCATGGCACGCCTGTGCGCCAAGGCTTATGTAGAACAACGTGAACAGATGGGCTTCCCTCTGCTGAAGAAAGGGGAGGATAAATAATGGAAAAGTTACTTTTTGAAATTGGTACCGAAGAAATCCCGGCGAAGTTTATGCCGGCAATCCTGGCGCAGCTTAAGGAGCTGGCCGAAAAGAAAATGACCGAGCTGCGCATTCCCTTTGAAGCAGTAAAAACCTATGGCACTCCGCGCCGCATGACCTTTATCGCCAGCGGTGTTGCCGAGGCTCAGGAGGACAGCACGGTAGAGGCCAAGGGTCCTTCTGCCAAGATCGCCTTCGTCAGCGGTGCTCCCTCCAAGGCTGCTTTGGGCTTTGCCCGTGGCCAGGGTGTTGACGTTAAGGACCTGGTTGTGCGTGACAACTATGTATACGCAGTTAAGCATCTGGCAGGCCAGCCGGTTAAGGAGTTGCTGCCGGGACTTTTGCAGGACATTTTGACCAGCCTCAGCTTCCCAAAAAACATGCGCTGGGCTGACCATGAATTTAAATTCGTCCGTCCTATCCGCTGGCTGGTTGCCCTGTTTGGCAGCGAGGTTGTGCCTGTGGAAATCACCGGCGTAAAATCCGGCCGCTTCAGCCGTGGCCACCGCTTCCTGCGTCCTTCTGCTATCGAAAACGCCAAGTCCTTTGAGGCTATAGGCGACGCTGCCAAGGCTTTGATCGAAACTGCCAAGAGCAAGGTGAAGAACGCTGTTGCTTCTGCTGCTATCGGCAGCATTGGCGTGGTGGAAATCCCTAATGCTGACGCCTATGAAAAGGTTATGTACGAAAACTTCGTTATGGTTGACCAGGATGCCCGTCGTGAGCTTATCCGCCAGCAGGTGGCAGACTTGGCTGTCAAGGAGGGCGGCCATGCCGAAATCAACGAGGATTTGCTGGAAGAGGTAAACTACCTGGTTGAATGGCCGACTGCGTTGTGCGGCAAATTTGAAGAAAAATTCCTGCCTTTGCCCAAGGAATGCATCATTACCCCGATGCGTGAGCATCAGCGTTATTTCCCTGTTTTGGCAGAGGATGGATCGCTGCTTAATAAGTTCATTACCGTGCGCAACGGTGGCAAGGAGCATCTGGAGATTGTTGCCCACGGCAACGAGCGCGTGCTGCGTGCTCGCCTGAGCGACGCCGAATTCTTTTTTAACGAGGACCGCAAGCAAACTCTGGCTGACCGTCTGGAGAAGCTCAAGACCGTTTCCTTCCAAGAGGGGCTGGGCAACATGAACGACAAGAGCAACCGTCTGGTGCAGGCTGTGGACATGCTGTCTATGGCTATCAATACCAAGGCAGATAAAGAAAAGCTGGAGCGTGCCGCATTACTGTGCAAGTGCGACCTGGTGACCGGCATGGTTGTAGAATTTACCGAGCTGCAGGGCGTTATGGGCCGTGAATATGCTAAGCTGGATGGTGAAGCACCTGAGGTCGCAACCGGTATTTTTGAACACTACCTGCCGCGCTGTGCCGGCGACGAGCTGCCTAAGACTGACATCGGCCGCTTGGTGGGCATTGCCGACAAGCTGGATAATATCTGCGCTACCTTCAGCCGCGGCCTGGCTCCCACAGGCTCGCAGGATCCGTACGCACTGCGCCGCCAGGCATTGGGCGTTATCAACATTCTGCTGGATGCCAACTACCATGTATCCATCTACAAGGTTATCGCTGGAAGCCTGTACCTGTTGAACATCCCGGCCGAGGAAACCAAAAAGCTGGTGCCGCAGATTGGCGACTTCATGAAGCAGCGTTTGCGCAATATGCTGATCGACCAGGGCATCCGCTACGACGTTGTTGACGCAGTGCTGGCCGAGGAAATGAACGACGACTTTGCCGACCTGGTTGCCCGCGCTAACGCACTCAACGCCTTTGTTGCCTCCAGCGAAGCACCTGCGCTCATCCAGGCTGCTACCCGTGTAGCCAACCTGTGCAAGAAGATTGAAGAGGAAACCGCCATCAATCCGCAGCTCTTTGCTGTGGAGGCCGAAACCGCCCTGCACGCTGCTACCGTGGCTGCCAGCAAGGAGGTTCTCATCGCTGCAACTGCCTATGACTATGCGGCAGTGCTGGCGCAGGCTGTAAAGCTGGTTGATCCCATCAACAAATTCTTTGAGGACGTTATGGTTATGGACGAGGACGTGCGTGTTAAGAACAACCGTCTGGCGCTTTTGGCCGCAGTTAAGGATATCACCCATGCTGTTGGCGATTTGAGCGTCATCGTACAATGATTTAACAATATAAATATTACGGAGGCTGTCGCTGTGTGCGGCAGCCTTCGCTGTATAAAGGAGCTTGCAATGGAAGAACTGTCTAATTACGAAAAAATGCTGCGGGGCGAGCCCTATAAGCCTGACGCCGAGCTGGCGCAGCTGGCCATAAAATGCAGCGAGGGACTGGCCTATATCAACGCGCACATTCCCC
This sequence comes from bacterium, assembly GCA_963588395.1. Taxonomy (GTDB): domain Bacteria; phylum Bacillota; class Negativicutes; order Acidaminococcales; family Acidaminococcaceae; genus Phascolarctobacterium_A. Next base: position 3,956 of record CAVAHH010000021.1, on the reverse strand, counting down.
GTTCACCCGAAAGGGAGGCTTTTTTGCGTGGCTTTTTTGGCGCCATCGGCGAGGGTGTTACGCTTAAGGGCAATTTTAACTGCGATTACGGTAGGCATATCTTTATTGGTGACCGTTGCTTTATCAACTGCAATGTTACCATGCTCGATACGCAGTATATCCATATCGGCAGCGATGTGTTTATTGCTCCGGGCGTGGTTATCAGCACTGCCACCCATCCGTTGGATGCCTACGAGCGCACGGTGGAGCGCAAATATATGGGTAGCAGCATCACGATTTGTGACAGGGTGTGGATTGGCGCCAACGCCACCATTTTGAGTGGCGTGCGCATTGGTGATAACGCCGTAGTAGCAGCAGGAGCAGTGGTGACGCAGGATGTGCCGGCTGGTGTGCTTGTCGGGGGAGTGCCTGCGCGGGTGTTGAAGAGGATAGATGATGTGAGGTAGGAAGGTAGATTGTAGCAAAAATTTTGATGAGTAGATAGAAAAAGAGGTGTCTTGATGGCTCGTTATGAGGTAAACAATTACGCAGTAGAAACATTGCTTAGCAATATAAAAACAGGTGATATTGCGATACCTGAAATGCAGCGTCCTTTTGTGTGGGATACGTCAAAAGTCCGTGACCTAATGGATTCACTATATAAAGGGTTTCCGGTTGGCTATATTATTGTTTGGCAGAATCCTAAGGTTAAGTTAAAAGATGGAACAACGTCGACTGGTAAAAAAGTTCTTATTGATGGCCAACAACGCATTACAGCACTTGCAGCAGCTATTGTCGGTAAGGAAGTGCTTGATTCTCACTATAAATGGAGACGTATAACTATTGCCTTTAATCCAATGGAGGAAGTATTTGAGGTATCTAATTCTGCAAACCAAAAAAGCAGCAGATGGATTTCAGATGTCTCTAAGGTGTTTGAAACGAAGTTTGATACATTTACTTTTGTGATGGATTATTGTAAAAAGAATGACATTGAAGACCAGTGCTCCAAAGTCAATGAGGTCATTACAAAATTGAGAGGGATTCAAGATAATAGGCTGGGAGTCATAAGCTTGAATGAGGATCTGGATATTGACAGTGTGACAGATATCTTCATCCGCATAAATTCCAAGGGAGTTGTCTTGTCGCAGGCGGATTTTGCTATGTCCAAGATATCCTCTAATGAGGTGTATGGCGGTAATATCACCAGAAAAACTATTGATTATTTCTGCCATTTACTGGAATCGCCTGAAGACCTAAAAGATATTAAAATCAATGATGTTGAATTTGTTTCAAAGCCGGAATTTGAAGCAATTAAGTGGGCGGCAGGAAAAGTAAATCCTATATACAAAACGTCATATACTGACATTTTGCGTGTAGCGTTTACTTATAAATTTAAGAGAGGAAAATTGGCAGATTTGGTTAGCCTGCTTTCCGGGCGTGATTTTGAAACGCGCGAATTTAAGATTGAGATTGAGGAAGAATCGTTTGCTAAGCTCCATGATGCTGTTTTGCATGCTGTTAATCAGAACAATTATGAAAGATTTCTTATGATTGTGGAATCAGCAGGGATTGTAGAGCCATCCTTGGTTCGTTCGCAAAATGTGCTGAATTTTGGTTATGCACTTTATCTGGCACTGAGGGAACGCAAGGTAGAGGCTGGTGTTATAGAGAAAATTGTGCGTCGTTGGATAGTATTATCTATTTTGACAGGCAGGTATTCTGGTTCACCGGAATCTATGTTTGATTATGACATTAAGAGGTTCTTTGCTTATGATGATCCAACAGAGTATCTAAAGGTTACTGAAGCAGGTGATTTGTCAGATGCTTTTTGGAATGTTACGTTGCTACAAAGATTAGACACATCTGTAGCAAGCAGCCCGTATTTTAACATATTTTTGGCTGCGCAGGCCAAGGCTCATGACAAAGGCTTTCTATCAGAGCATATTGAAGTAGAAAGCATGCTGGAAAATCGTGGCGATATTCATCACTTGTTCCCCAAAAATTATTTGATCAAGAATGGGCATAAGAAAGGAACGTATAACCAGATTGCCAATTATGTATTTGTTCAGCAGGAGATCAATATCAAAATCAGTGATGCTGCTCCGAGTGTTTATATGAAAGGTGTTCTGGAGCAGTGTGTAACGAAGCAGCCTGTTTGTGGTGGCATTGTTGACAAAGCGATCCTGATGGATAATTTGCAGCAAAACTGCATTCCGGAAGGCTTTGAAAATATGGATATTGTCGATTACCAAGATTTTTTGCTCAAGAGACGCACGCTGATGGCGAAGAAAATTAGAGAGTATTACGAGGCGTTGTAGGCAAAGATGGGACACTGCGCTTTTAGGGACTATTCTTGTCGTAGCGTCGCAAAATTTTTTTGCTAAACAGGGCTGTTATGCTTACCAGTGCCGTGATCCAAAGGAATTACTCTATGTTTCGGGTATATTGGAATTGTTGAGAAATGAGGGTGTGCAGCTTCTGGCGGAGGAAGCGGTAAAAGGCTCTGCTTAAAGCTTTACGCACTACTAAAAAGTCCCACTCTTCGCACCACAAGGGTATCGGCACGAACCAGCAGCTTCTCACTTCGCTTGCCCTTGTGATAAGCCCAGGGGGCTGAGAGTGTGGCCTTCCATAGGGGGAAGTGCCTGCGTGGGTGCTGAAGAGGATAGATGACGGGAGATAGGAAGGTAGATTGTAGCAAAAATTTTGTGGTTGTTTTTGCTGTTATTTCATGATATAGTGAATCTATAATCCTACCTAGAATATTTAAGGATAAATATTTTAAGTCAAAGAGTGGTAAAAGTTCTTACACACTTACTACGCAGGTTCTTGCTATCGACTCATGGACACCTGCTGTTGTTGAAGAACGTCAGAAAGAGATAAAGAAGGTATTCGCAGATAAATGGGAGCTTTAGGGGAGCGCAAATTTGACTGCCGAAGATGATACGTACAAGTTAGCAGGACGAGGCGCAAATGCGACAGGCTATTTTAAGGATTCAGATACATTTGTTGTTTTAAAAGGCAGCAAAATTTCTTCAAGTGAAACAGAAGGGATTCCGGGTAATATATCTGAAAAGAGAAAAGAGCTAATTACTAGTGGAGTTATCAGTAATTATTCTTTCATGAAGGATTGTGAATTTGCCAGCGTTTCTACTGCAGCAGCAGTTATCCTTGGTCGTTCTTCGAATGGTAGAAAAGAATGGACAAAGCTTGATGGTCGTACTGTGGCGCAATCCGGTCATTAAGAATGGTACGCACAAGATATAGAATAATCTGATTCGCTTATAGCTGGTCAAGGATGGGAGAAGGGGGAGATTACTTATGATTTTGCATCAAGACAATAAAATTATTGAATTTACAATAGATGGCTATGAATACATGGAGAAAACAGGTTCAACAGAAGAGTTTAATTATGATGCCAACTGGCTTATGTGCAAAATAAAGTACTCAGATGAAAATTGTTGTGAAATATATAGAGATCCATGTCTTTTGACAAGTGAATTAGCTGAAATGGAAAGGGAGATAGCAAAAGCTATTGATGGGGTAAATAGCTTTTGCTATATCTCTGATTTTATGGAGTCATGTTTGAATTTTGCTGTGGCTAAAGTACAGGGAAAAATAGTAATGCTCCTTACTTTTACGTATGAAGTGAATGATGATTGGAAGCACAGGGAGGTAGCCGCGTTGCTTTCAGTAGAGGAAGCTCTAATAGTGCGTGAGGATCTTGGGACTTTAGTGAGCAGATACCCGGAAAGGTAATCAATGGTCTTTATCTCAAAGAGTTTGGTTATGATATCTACATGTATGGCGGCTATTAGCTTGGCAAAAAAAGAATTTGATGATGCTGAGCTGTGGATGTTGATTGACAGTGTTATGTCTAAGCATGGAATCTGGTATGTAACTGAGCGCACTGTAATAAAAATGGCGGTATTTCATTAAGCAAAAAAAGGAATCGTTAGGAGTAATTACTTTGGATA
>CAVAHH010000020.1:0-13657 GCA_963588395.1 bacterium | reverse complement strand
GTTCTATGGCAAGCGTTTCGGCGGCGTTGATGTTGGCGCAGCCACCGGTCAAGCGGCTATGGGGATAGCCAACCATGTTTTTATTGGTGAATTTGCTGCCCTCAAGACAGGTGGAAAGTGGCGAGGCCACGTTTTCTGAAGCAACAAGGTCGATGGTTGTCTGCTGGCGCTTGATTTCTGCCTGATAAAGAGCGTAAATTTCGGGATCAAAAACCTCCAGCATTTTTAAGCTTTGTTCGCGGGTAATCATGATAAAACTTCCTTTCGTCGTAAACTAAAAAGAGCAAATGAGGCTAACCCGCTAGGGCTAAAGTCATTTGCTCTTTGATAATTTGGGAGCCAGGGTGTACTGGGTACCCGTTATAAAAGAGATATTAAGTTAAGCTTTTTTACAACCGCTTTTCCGGATAGATCATCAGATAGCGGTTTTGCGCATCTTTTAGTGCTACAATAAAGGTTTTTTGTACCAGTGCGTGGAAGCGCTTTTTTAATATATCTGTCATTAAATCGATTTCTGTAACTACGTTTTTACCTATCAAAAGCTGCTGCAGAAATTCCTGCGTTTCGGGCATTGCCGTAGTACAGATGAGATTAACAATAGAATCTGTTTTGGTGTCAATAAACAGGCACAAGGAGAATACTGCGTAAACTGTGCTGATAGCATCATCCTTAGATGGCTTGGCCTGGCCTGTTACAAATACAGTGGTATCATTATATTGCATATACATGCCCCCTCTGGTTTGTAAGTTAGCATATCGGGGAGCGGTTGTCAATGCTTACTTGCCAAAGATGTTGACCATGGTAGTGTTAACCACCAAAAGCACCCAGTCGGCAACAATGCCGCCAGTGACGATAACGCAGAGGTAGGCGATTTTGCTCATGCCATATACCTGAGTAATGCTGTCCATGTTGGCCAGACCGTTAGGCGTAGCGCCAAGTCCGTGACCACACATGCCGGCGCACATGACAGCGGCATCGAAGTTCTTTCCGCAGAAGCGAAAGACTACGAAATAGATAAATAGCAGTGTCACTACTAGTCCCACGAGGAGCGTGAGCATCATAGGCAGTGCCAGCGAGGCAAGCTGCCACAGCTTGAGTGAGATCATGGCTAAAGAGAGGAAAACATTGAGCGTGAAATCCTGAATTTTTTCCATAAGCGCTGTATCAACAGGCAGGATTTGGTATTTGTCATTGATGTTGCGGATGATGGAGGCTAAAAGCGCAGCACCTGCAAAAGCGGGGATTTTGATATCACAGGCTGAATAAATACCGTTCTGTATCAGACCGCCTGCTGTAACCAAAATGCAGATAAGAGCTATGTGAGCAATGAGCTTGAAGAGGGAATAGCTACCGATACTTTCCTGGTTGATGTCCAGGCTGATGGCATCATCTGAGGAGGAATGCTTGAGATTATACCTGCTGATGAGCTTTTTGGCCATAGGACCACCAAAAAAGCTGCCCGTGATGAGGCCAAAGGTAGCTGCCGCCATACCAATGGCTACCGCGCTGTTATGCCCCATATCCTCAAGCATACCGCCGTAGGCTGCAGCATTGCCATGACCGCCGGCCAGCGCGGCAGGACCGCATAGCACTGCCAGGGCCGGGTCCAGACCTGTAAGCAGGGCACCGCTGACGCTGGCACCTGCCTGTAAAAAAATCAAAATGCTGGTGAGAATAAAGTAGTTAATCAGACGTTTACCGCCCTTACTCAAAAGCGTGAGGCTGATGCCAAAGCCAACGCAGGTAAAGAACATATTCTGCATGTCCGTCTGATATGTTGGGCTGACACCGATGTTAATAAAGCCGCTAGAGTAGAGCGCAAGGTTTATGGCAGCAAAGATAACGCCGCCGATTACAGGCGCCGGGATGCAGTAATTGCTTAAAAAGGCAATGTGCTTTTTCAGCCATTGGCCAAAGAGCAGCATTACGAGCGCCAAGGCTATTGTAGCCAGTGAATCAAATACCAGTGTTGGTAAGCCGTTAACAAGCATGTACTTCATAATTATTCCTGCTTTCTAAATTAAATTTCGAAGCAGATAGCATTACGCCGTTGTAAATGATACTCCTTCGTGATTGTTTTACAGCGTATAGTTAATAAAAAAAGACAAGCACAAATAAACTGCATCGTTTACTGTTCTTGCCTTAGCCATTTTTATAAATAAGGACCGCTTATTTACAGATGAATAAGAATCGCTGTATACATTTGTTCTTCAGAGCTCTTACGTAGTTTATATCACAACGCTGGTGAAAATGCAAGCTGTATTCATGTATACATTCTTTGTTCATGATTAGCTACTTTCTTTTACTGCTTTTTGTAAGACGCAGTACGTAAAACTATGATATAATAAACTGTTAGTTAAATTTTTACGGAGGCGCATGCACGATGAATTATACAGAAAGCCTGGCTTATTTGGACAGCCTGGGCAAATTTGGCATTAAGCTTGGTATGGAACGCATAGAGGGGCTGCTGCGTGAGCTGGGCAATCCCGAACAGAAAATCAAGACGGTACACGTTACGGGTACAAACGGCAAGGGGTCGGTAACCAGCATGATAACTAATATTCTGCTAGCTGCTAACCTTAAGGTGGGCAAGTTCACCTCGCCGCATTTGGTGAAGTACAACGAACGCATCAACGTGAACGGCGCCGATATCAGCGACGAGGATTTTGCTACAGCTATTACGGCGGTTAAGGTGGCAGCCGACAGCGTGGTGAAAAAGGGCGTGTGCGAGCAGCCTACACAGTTTGAGATTTTGACGGCGGCAGCCTTTTTGCATTTTTACCTGCAAAAGGTGGATTACGCCGTGATTGAGGTGGGCATGGGCGGCCTATGGGATTCCACTAACGTGATTACGCCTGTGGTGAGCGTTATTACTAACGTTGCCTTGGACCATACCGACCGCTGCGGCAAGACTATTGAGCGTATCGCTATGCAGAAGGCGGGTATTATCAAGGAAAAGGTGCCTTTGGTTACTGCGGCCGAGGGTGACGAGGCCCTTGGACCCATCGTTAGCTTTGCTATGTTTAAGCAGGCACCTGTGTACCTTTATGGCAAGGCTTTTTATGGCACCGAGGTGACTAGTAGCATGGATGGACAACGCTTTACGCTCCATGCAGGTGATTTTTATAGCTCTGATTACGACATCAAGCTACCAGGTGAGCATCAGATTAAAAATACCAGCGTGGCTATCGTGGCAGCTAAGGTAGTGAGCAAGCAGGATGACCGCATTAACGAGCTGGCGCTGCATGTAGGCGTGGCCAATACAATTTGGCCGGGGCGTCTGGAGCGCATCCATAAAAATCCGGACATTATTTTGGACGGGGCGCACAATCCCAATGGCGCAGAGGCATTGCGCAAGGCCTTGAACAAATATTATCCAGGCAAGCAGGTGCATTTTGTTTTTGGTATGATGGGTGATAAGGATATGAGCGGCGTTATCAAGACGCTGATTAAGGATAATGACGTTGTTTATACCGTGCGTGCCGATAAGGGTGCGCGTGCGGCCGAGGCTGCTGACCTGGCGAAACTTGTGGGCAGCAATGCAGTTGCGGAAAACGAGCTTGCGGCTGCCTATGAGGAGGCAGTCTGCGCTGCGGGTGCTGACGGCGTGGTGTGCGTGTGCGGTAGTCTTTACCTTGTAGGAGAGTTCAAGAAGATGTTACTTGCGCAGCAAGGTTGATTTTATGACAAAGCTTGCGAATTACTTAGAAAACAAAATATGGTATATGCTACTTTTTACAGTAGCAGTAATCCCGTTAGAGCAGGAATTTACCTCTTTTTGCGTCAGCATAACATTTATCGCCGCCGTTATCGTAGGCCTGGCCAAGGGACGTCCATGCCAGGAGCGTGTACTGCGGCCATGGCAGCAGGGAGCGCTGTACGTGCTTGGCGCTATCAGCTTTGCTTCCATCTATTTTTCCCTGGATCGTTTTTTATCCTTCTGGAACTGGGTGTATGTGGTAGGGCAGTATGCGGCGCTGCTGTTTGTGCTACTGCGTTATGGCTACGTGACAGATGGCAGGCAGTGCGTAGCGGGGAGTGAAGTAAAAACTTGTCAGACGCAGGATACCGTTCTTGCCTTGTGGCAACGCTTTAGTGCGCTCCCGCGGCCGCTGCAGCTTGTGGGTGTTTTTTTTGCTGTGTCGCTTTTGGTGAGCGGCATTGGCCTGGCACAAAAGATTTTTGGTGTGACGGCTCAGGGCATTTGGGTGGATCCGGCGCAGTTTCCGGATATCAAGGTGCGTGTGTTTTCTACCTTGGTGAATCCCAACATACTGGCCGGATATTTGGTGCTCGTTATTGCCTATTGCACAGCCTTTTTTAATCAGACGAAGGCTTATAAGAAATGGCGTTTGGCGTTTTTGGTGACAGGCCTTTTGGCGGCACTTTGCCTGCTGTACACCTATTCGCGTGGCAACTGGGTGGCCTGCGCTGTAATGCTGCTGGCCTTCTGCGTGCTCTTTTGCCGCAAGGCCTTTATTCCCGTCCTGGGCGGCGGGGCGGCAGCGCTGGCTTTGGGCGGAACGGCGGTGCTGCACCGTCTGGAATCCATCCGCGGCGGCTATGGTGGCGACACGTCTATCGCTCTGCGTATGGCATATTTAAAGAGCACCAAGTGGATTATCGAGGAATTCCCCTTTGGCGTAGGCTGGTATGGTTACCGCTTTGTCTATCCAACGTATAATTTTTACCTGGCAGATAAGAATGTTATCATGTACCACTGTCACAATATTTTTTTGAACGTATGGGCTGAGCTGGGGCTACATGGTCTGTTGGCCTTTCTTGTAGTCTGGTTTGGCATTTTTCTGCCTGCAGGCTGGCGCTTGGCGTATCATGGTCGCAGCCTGTGGCTGAAGGCGATGGGGCGTGGCTATGTGTTGGCGACTGTGGGCATCGTCGTTGGCGGTCTTACTGATCACGTATATTTTAATACGCAGATGGGCCTGCTGTTTTGGGCGCTTGGCGCGTTGACGCTGATTTGTAAAAGGATGAATGAAAAGGCATAAGGCATAAAGCATAATAAGAAAACTCCCTGCTGTCCATGTGACAACAGGGAGTTTTTAGCTTATTATATCATTTTAACAGCTGCTTAAGATCCTCTTGCGGCGTGCTGATGGGCGCAATGCCAAAGTTTTGTACCAAAAAGCTCAGTACGTTGGGCGAAACGAAGGCAGGCAGCGTGGGACCGAGGCGGATGTTTTTGATGCCAAGGTGCAGCAGCGTGAGCAGGATGCACACAGCTTTTTGCTCGTACCACGACAGCACCAGCGACAGCGGCAGCTCGTTCACACCGCAGCCAAAGGCCTCAGCCAGTGCGACAGCAATGCGTATGGCGCTGTAGGCATCGTTGCATTGGCCAATGTCCATGAGGCGCGGCAGACCGCCGATGGTGCCAAGGTCCAGGTCATTGAAGCGATATTTGCCGCAGGCCAGCGTCAGCACCACGGTGTCGGCAGGGGTCTGCTTAACGAATTCGGTGTAGTAGTTGCGGCCGGGGCGGGCACCGTCGCAGCCGCCAACCAAAAAGAAGTGACGGATGGCACCGCTTTTTACAGCGTCGATAACAGTACCTGCTACGCTCAGCACGGCGTCATGGGCAAAGCCCGTCATTACGCTCGTGCCGCCGTTGATGCCTGTGAAGGCCTTATCCTCGGCGTAACCACCCAGCTCCAGTGCCTTTTGGATAACGGGGGTAAAGTCCTTATCCTCGCCGATGTGGGTGATTTTGGGATAGGAAACCAGCGCCGTGGTATAAACGCGGTCAGCGTAGCTTGCGCGCGGCGGCATGAGGCAGTTGGTGGTAAACAGTACAGGCGCGGGCAGGTTAGCAAATTCCTTTTGCTGGTTTTGCCAGGCAGTGCCAAAGTTGCCCTTGAGATGGGCATATTTTTTCAGCTCGGGGTAGGCGTGGGCAGGCAGCATTTCGCCGTGCGTATAGATGTTGATGCCCTTGCCCTCGGTCTGCTCCAAAAGCAGCTTGAGGTCATGTAGGTCGTGGCCAGTGATGATGATAAAGGGTCCCTTTTCTATTGTGAGGGGAACAGTTACAGGTGCAGGCGAGCCATAGCTTTGGGTATTGGCCTTATCAAGCAGCTCCATGCATTTGAGGTTCTTTTCGCCTACCTCTATGACGATGGGCAAAAGCTCGTCCATGCCCCAGTCCTCGCCAATGGCAAAGAGGGCCTTGGCAAAGAAGGCATTGACCTCATCGTCGGTATAGCCCAAAACCATAGCGTGGTGGGCGTAGGCAGCCATACCACGGATGCCAAAGAGGATGAGCGATTTAAGGCTGCGTACGTCCTCATCTGCCTGCCACAGCTTTTGCATATCATAATCAGCACTGCGGCCGCAATGAACGCTGCAGCAGCTGCAGCCATGGCCTGTCGCGTCCTTGGCAGCGTGCACCTTGTCAATCAGCGCGCGGATGGTTGCTGCGTTAAAGTTTACGTTGGTGACGGTAGTAAAAAGGCCTGCGATAAACAACGGTGCGAATTTGGCAGCAGCGGCCGCGTCGCCGTTGGCAATACGTGCCAGGCCAATAAGCGCTCCTGTCAGCTCGTCCTGCAGGACGGCAACGGCGGCGTTTTTGCCGCAGACGCCTGCCATACCGGTGCAGCCTGTGCAGCCGGCGGTCTGCTCGCATTGAAAGCAAAACATTTTGTTTTCCATAATAAGTCCTCACTTTCTTTTGTTTTAATATTTCTGTGTGCGCAAAATTGGGGCGCATCCTAAAGCTTTTGCATTTGCAAGTACATTATAGTACAATGAAATCAACAAGTCTGTTGAATTTTCAATGAAAGAGGCATATATATGCAAGAATTTTTACCTATAATCCGTTCCTCCCTGCTCTTTTCAGGCATTGGCGAGACCGAGCTGGTGGCGATGCTGGTCTGCCTGGAGGCAAAAACAGCCAGCTATCCTAAGGATGCCATGCTGCTGCGCGCAGGGGACGCAACTCACTCTATCTGGCTGGTGCTGGAGGGAAGTGTTTTAGTAGGACAGGAGGATGTTTGGGGCAACCGCAACCTGGTTTCGCGTGCGGGGGCGGGGCAGACCTTTGCTGCTGCCTTTGCCTGTGCGCCGGGAGCGGTACTCAATGTGAGCGTGATGGCCGAAACGCCTGTGACGGTGCTGCTTTTGGATGTTAAACGTGTCTTGACGGTGTGCAGTGCTGCCTGCAGCCACCACAGCCGCATTATTCGCAACCTTTTGGGCGAGCTGGCTGACAAAAACCTGCGCTTTGGTGAAAAGCTGACGCATATGGGGCAGCGCAGCACTAGGGCTAAGCTGATGTCATACCTTTCAGCTGAAGCGCAGCGCCTTGGCTGCTACGAATTTGATATACCCTTTTCGCGCCAGCAGCTGGCCGATTACCTGGCGGTGGAGCGCAGCGGACTGTCGCTCGAGCTGGGTAAAATGCGCAGCGAGGGGCTTTTGGAGTTTCATCGTAATCATTTTATTCTCAAGCTACAGAGTAGATAACTTAGTGAAAAAGTAGGCGTTGTGTAATATTTCTTACGTTTTTGCCTGTAATATCCATTCAGGCGGGAAATATTATAAATTTCGTTGACAGTTACGGTGCAATGCTGTATTATCTTGCACATAGCTTAATATTGAGCGATGAAAAGAAGAGTAAGCATGCGTGCCTGGCGCAGAGAGACCCTAGTGTGGTGCAAGGGGGAGCAGGTGGATGTGCTGAAGATGGTCTTGGAGCTGACTGGCTGAGATGCTTGCATTTAGGCCGTCCGGGCGCACCCGTTACAGTGCCGGAGTATTAAAGGGTAGCCAATCCCTGCGTACTTGATGAGGTTCATATGGTGACATATGGATGAATTAGGGTGGTATCACGGACTGACGCTTCCGTCCCTGTATTTTTTGCAGGAACGGAGGCTTTTTTGTTGCCCTCTGCCTGTGAAGTAAAAGCTCAATTTATACATGTTTACAGATCAAAGGGAGGACATAACAATGCCTATTAAAATCAACGACCATTTATCCGCTATTACACAGCTGCAGGAGGAGGGAATCTTCACTATGACCGAGCAACGCGCTAATACGCAGCGCGTGCGTCCGTTGAAGGTCTGTATACTTAATTTGATGCCGCTGAAAAAGCCGACTGAGATTCAGCTGCTGCGTCTTTTGGGTAATTCACCGTTGCAGATAGAGGTAGATTTTTGCCGCGTGGTGAGCCGTGAATCCACGCACACCGATAATTCGTATCTGGACAGGGCCTATCTGGAGTTTGGCGATATTAAGGACAAATATTATGACGCCTTTTTAATGACGGGCGCGCCGGTAGAGACAATTCCCTTTGAGGATGTGGATTATTGGCAGGAGATTGAAGCGTATCTGGATTGGGCGGAATATCATTGCTATTCGGTAATGACGTTGTGCTGGGGAGCGCAGGCGGCGCTATATCACTATTATGGTGTGAATAAAACGGTGCTGCCGGCCAAAATGTTCGGCATCTTCCCCTACGGGCTGACGGTGAAGAACCATCCGCTCTTGCGTGGCTTTGACGACCGTTATTTTATTCCGCAATCACGTCACACAGCGGTGGATGATGATGCTATTGATGCGTGTAAATCGCTGCAGGTGCTGTCGCGGTCGGTAGAAAACGGCATCAATATCTGCGCCAGCAAGGATTTGCGCCGTATCTTTGTTTTGGGGCATTTTGAGTATGACCGTTATACCCTGGCTGATGAATATTTTCGCGATAAAAAGAAAAATTTGCCTATCAAGCAGCCGCAGTTTTATTTCCCGGAGGGTGATACCACGCAGGAGCCTGTATTTAAGTGGCGTAGCTACGCGCATTTGTTTTATATGAACTGGTTAAACATTGTCTATCAGGATACGCCCTATGATCTGCAAGAGCTGGCACCTGCAGACAGCGATAAGCTGGATAAGGCGCTTAATGAATATAACAAGCTGCTTTTGCAGCTGCAAAGGATGGAAACGGTCAAAAAATAAGGTGACAGCGTATTGGTACTTTTATAGGCAGTGATTGATATAATCAGGCTTACAAAACAGGAGGGACGCATTTGTTCCTCCTGTTTTTAGGTGCTGGTGAGTGGCGGTTAGCGAAGAAAGTAAATGTAAAATTGGCAAAATACTCAGATGTGCTATACTGTTTATTTACAGATTGCAGCTAACAGTGTACAATAAATATAACTGAGCCTGAACAATGTGGTTTGTTATTTTGGGCAAGGCGCAACAAATGAAAGGGGCTGTGTGTATGGATTTGTGTGATGTGCAAAAGCTGCTTGCTGCCAAGGTGCTTAGTGGCAGTGATTTGCTGCACCGCCAGATAGAAAGCTGCTGCGGCAGCGACCTGATGAGCGATGTGCTGGCCTTCACCAAGCGCAATACGCTTTTGTGTACAGGTTTGACGAATATGCAGGTGGTGCGTACTGCGGATATGACGGAGCTGAGCGCTTTGGTTTTTGTACGTGGGAAGATTCCTGATGCAGATATTATCGAGGCGGCGGCTGAAAACGGCTTGCCTGTACTGGCTACCGGCTATACCATGTTTGAGGCCTGCGGCCTGCTTTACGAGGCAGGGATTCCGGGCTGCAGCAAAAAGGAGTAAGCAAAATGACAGACAGCAAATCAGTAAAAATTGCCTTTGACTGCGCCGGCGGCGATTTTGAGCGCGCAGGCGAGGCTTCGACCAAGATAAAGAAGATGCTGCAGCGGCTGGGGATCCCGGCAGACGTGGTGCGCCGCATCGCCATCGGTACCTATGAGGGCGAGATGAACGTTATCATTCACGCCGGCGGCGGCAATGTGGCAGCCGAGGTTTTCCCTGATGCCACCGTGATTACTATCAGCGACCATGGTCCCGGCATTCCTGATATCAATAAGGCCTTACAGGAGGGCTGGTCCACTGCGCCCGATTATGTGCGTCAGATGGGCTTTGGCGCCGGCATGGGTCTGCCAAACATGGTCAAATGCAGTGATAAGTTTGACATAAAGTCAACTGTAGGCGAGGGAACAGAAATTGTGATGCGCTTTGAGCACCAAAGCGAGGATTTATAAATTACTTAGCAAGCTAAAAGAAACCGAGGTGATGCGCGATGGCTCCGCAGCCAACAACATATTATCATTCGGTGCAGCTGCGGCGGGATAAGTGTCAGGGCTGTGTGTCCTGCGTCAAGCTGTGCCCTACGGAGGCTATCCGCGTGCGTAACGGCAAGGCCGAAATTTTGGGCGACAGGTGTATAGATTGTGGTGCCTGCGCTGCAGGCTGCCCCTATCATGCCTTTAGCGTCAAAACGGATACGCTGGAGGGGTTGGCGGATTATGCCTATAATATCGTCCTGCCTGCACCGTCGCTGTATGCGCAGTTTACTGCTTCTGTACCGCTTGAAAGCATTTGGCAGGGATTGCACAATATTGGCTTTGACGAAATTTTTGACGTATCGCTGGCATCGGAATATATTGCCTGCGAAATAGAGGATTATATAAAAAATTACACAGGCGGACGCAAGCCGCTTATTTCCAGCACCTGTCCTGCCGTCATGCGCCTGATACAGGTAAAGTTTCCCGAGCTGATTAAGCAGGTGGTGCCTGTACTGCCACCGGTGGAGGCGGCGGCGATTTATGTGCGGCGTGAGGCGGCGGCACGCAAGCAGCTGCCGACAGGGCTTATAGGTGTCTGGTTCATTTCACCCTGCCCGTCTAAGGAAACCAATATCCGCCAATCGGTGGACGTGCAGCATACCGAGCTTACAGGCAGCTTCAGCCTGGCAGAAATTTACGGTCTGTTGCTGAAGAATCTTGGCGGAACCCGTGAGCTGAACGTGCGCACAGGCTCGTCCTATGGTATGGCGTGGGGCGCGTATGGCGGCGAGATTGCTAGCGCCGGCATTCAAAACGCTTTGGCTGTGCATGGCATCGATAACGTGTACGACCTTTTGGAGCAGATTTCGATGAATAAGATGCCACAGCTGGACTACGTGGAATGCAGTGCCTGCAAGGGCGGCTGCCTGGGCGGTCTTTTAGCGGCCGAAAATAAATTTGTAGCCGAATGTAACCTGAAACGTCGCATTGCCGCTTTGCGCGCGCATGAGCCTGCCGACAGACGTGAGGCTATGGCACGTACCATGGTGCTCGAAGACTTCCCACATTCGGCGGCATACCGCAAGAAGCTAGTGCCGCGCCCGATGATGCAGCTTGATGACGACATCATGGAGGCAATGAAGAAGTTTGAGCGCATGGAAGAGGTGCTGTGCTCACTGCCAGGGCTGGATTGCGGTGCCTGCGGCGCTCCCAGCTGCCAGGGCCTGGCCGAAGACATAGTGCAGGGAAAGGCACACGAAATTGACTGCATCTTTAAGCTGCGCGGGCGTGTGCACAAGCTGTCGCAGGGAATGCTGGAGCTGGCAAGGCAGATACCCATATACCACGAGCCAGAGGATCTGAAGAAAACGGAGGTAGACGACAATGAAGGTTAAGGAATTGATTGAAAAGCTGGATTTAGAGCTGTTGACTAAGGATGTAAGTGAGGACGCACTGTATGCAGACGTGGAGGGCGGTTATGCCTCCGACCTGTTGAGCAATGCCATGGGGCAGGGGCAGGCAGGCATGGTGTGGGTCACCATGCAGGGACACCAAAATGTGGCAGCCGTAGCTTCGCTTATCGGCTTCAGCATCGTTGTTGTTGCCGGCGACGGACCTGTAGCACAGGATACTTTGCATAAGGCCAATATGAACGACGTTGTTATTGCCGCTACTGAGGCTTCTGCGTTTGAGGTTGTGGGCAGGCTGTACGAGCTGGGAGTAGGCAAAAAGGATTGAGTGTATGCAAGATGAGCTGACGGCTGCAATCGTTTATGCCATCAGCACCATTCTGTATAGAAATATAAATTATGCCTTAACAAGCTTATACTACGAGACATCATAAAAGAGAAAAATTATTTTGAAAGGTAACCATACAAGCAAATTACGAAAATTACATGAAAGTACGCAAATAAAAACACTTTATGATACTTGCTAAAGCAAATATCTCTTTGGAAAAGCTTATAGTCCTTTCGAAACACACTATTATACCTAAAGATGATAAATGTTCTATCTAGGTAATACAAAACACCCTTTTTGCTTTCAAAGAGGAGGGGTGTTTTTGTAAATTTGTAAAGAAAAAGCTTGCGATGTTACAATTTTGCTGGTATGATATATATCGTTGATTAGTCTTGAAAGCCTGCTTTAAGCTCAGAAAAATTTGCTTGAAAAAAGTGAAGTTTTCTGCGGGATGTGTTATAATTGTAGCAGAACCTGATAAGAGGCTGAATAAAAAAATATTTGCGGTGCTAGCAGGATTTTTTCTGTTAGTGTCGAAATGACTACTTAGTCAAGTATGAAATATTTGTGAAGTATTTGACAGCAGGTAATATCTTATTTGTAATGCCGCAGGGTATTGCCGGTAAGTTATATGCACAAGGGTTACCCCTTATAAAACACAATGTCCTAATCTAAAGGAGGAAGGTAAACATGATCGATATCAAAGATCGCATTTGTGACGTAGTAGCTGGCAAGGTTATGAGCGCTGAAGCTGCTGCAGAATTCGTAAAAGATGGTGACAACTTGGGTGTCAGCGGTTTTACCCCGTCTGGCTATCCGAAAGCTGTTCCTCTGGCTCTTGCTGAAAAGGGCAAAAAAACTCCTTTCAAAGTTAACGTTTGGACCGGCGCTTCTGTTGGTCCTGAAATTGACCAGGCAATGGTTGAAGCTGACGTTATTGACCGCCGTCTGCCTTATCAGACCAACGGTACCATGCGTAAGGCTATCAATGCCGGCAAAGTAAAATATGCTGATATTCACCTGTCCCACATGGCTCAAATGGTTCGCTATGGCTTCATGGCTGGTCGTCCTACCGGTCCTGATGTAGCAATCGTTGAGGTCTGCAAGATCAATGACCTTGGCAATGGCATGGTTGGCCTGATTCCGACCACTTCCATGGGCAACAGCTCCTCCTATGTAGCTGGTGCTAAAAAGGTTATCGTTGAAGTAAACACCACCCAACCGGTTGGCCTGGAAGGTATGCATGATTCCTACATTCCTCTGGATCCTCCTAACCGTCAGCCGATTCCTATCACCGCTCCGGAAGACCGCATCGGTACCCCGTACATTCCTTGCGAACTGGACAAGATCGTTGCTGTTGTTCCTTGCGACCGTCCTGACATCGTTCGTCCGCTGGGCGAAATCGACGACGACGCTAAGCACATGGGCGCTAACCTCGTTAACTTCCTGAAAAACGAAGTTAAAGAAGGCCGTCTGCCGAAAAACCTGCTGCCGTTGCAATCTGGCGTAGGCTCTGTTGCTAACGCAGTTATCAATGGTCTGGTTAACTCCGATTTCGAAGACCTGACCGTATACACCGAAGTTATTCAAGATGGTATGTTCGACCTGATCGACGCTGGCAAGCTCCGCGTTGCTTCCGGTACCGCTCTGACCCCGTCTCCTGAATGTCAAAAGAAATTCTATGAGAACGTTGAGCACTACAAAAAATATCTGCTGCTCCGTCCGCAGGAAATCTCCAACAGCCCTGAAGTTGCTCGTCGTATCGGCGTAATCGCAATGAACACCGCTATTGAAGTTGATATCTATGGCAACGTAAACTCCACCCATGTTTGCGGCACTAAGCTGATGAACGGCGTTGGTG
>CAVAHH010000019.1:8434-13669 GCA_963588395.1 bacterium | reverse complement strand
GGATAGTAGCCGCTAAAGCCGCGGTGAGCAAAAATTTGAGTCATATTTATTCCTCCTTGGAAAGTTTCAACAATATTCAACAACATATTAGCACATCGCAGGCTAAAAAACAAGTGGGACAATAAAAGTCCATAGAGGACAAAAAACGGCCAAAGTTCAGAGCAGAAGCGACTTTATTAAATGTACGTAAAATTATTGACAATTTTGTGTCACTCTGATAATATGGTAACAGGTTCAAAACGGAATGATGATTCCTGTAAAAATTCAACAAATTTCAACAGAGGAAATTAGGAGGATGCATATGAAAAAGTTAGTTGCAATGCTCATGATGGGTGTTATGATGCTGGCCTTGGCCGGCTGCGGCGGTGGCGATAAAAAAGCTGAAGAGAAGCCCACTGGATCTGATAAAAAGGTTGTAATCAAGCTGAGCCACGTATTTTCGCCGGATGAGCAGCTGTATAAATCTATGGAGCTGGTTGCTGAGCGCATCAACAAAAAGACCAATGGCCGTGTAGAAATCCAGTGCTTTGGTCAAAACCAGCTGGCCTGCTACAAGGATGGTCTGGAGCAGGTTGCTAACGGCGCTAACTTTATTTCTGTAGAGGATCCGTCCTACTTGGGCGACTATGTTCCTGACTTCAAGCCCTTGGTTGGACCGATGCTGTACCAATCCTATGATGAATATGAAAAAATGATTGAAACTCCGCTGGTTAAGGATATGATCAAAAAGGCCGAGGATAAAGGCATTAAGGTTCTGGCTTTGGATTACATCTTTGGCTTCCGTAATGTAATGACCAACAAGGTTATCACCAAACCTGAGGATATGAAAGGCCTGAAGCTGCGTACTCCCGGCAGCAAGCTGTTCATCGACACCATCAACGCTATGGGCGCAACTGCCACCAGCCTGCCGTTCTCCGAGACTCTGTCCGGTGTATCCCAAGGCGTTGTAGACGGCCTGGAGGGCTCTGAATTCACCAACATCGGCACCAAATGCTATGAGCACGTTAAAAACGTTGCTACCACCAAGCATTTCCTGGGTACCTGCGGCGTATACATTTCCCCCAAGGTATTCAACAGCCTGTCTCCTGAAGACCAAAAGATTGTTGCTGAAGAGTTTGCTTACGGCGGCAAAGAAATGACCAAGATTTCCACCGAATCCTACAACAAGGTTTACAAAGAGCTGCAGGACAAGGGCGTAAAATTCAACGATGTTGATCATGCTGCCTTTGAAAAAGCAACTGAGCCTGTCTTCAAGGAAATGGAAGAAAAAGAAGGCGCAACCCCTGGTATCTATGAAAAGCTGAAAGCTGAACTGGCAAAGATCCGCGCAGCTAAATAATTAGGTAATCCACAAGCAAAAGTACACAATCCAGAAGCGTTCTGCTGAGCTTTTGAGCAGGACGCTTCCTTTGCGTAATTTATAATAGTAAAATGGAGGTAAAACTTTGAGCAAAAAAATGAGCTTCATCCTGAATAACTTCGAGGATCTGGTGGCTGCAGCCTTTATCTGCATCACTACAATTCTGGTAGTTATCAACATCATCATGCGTTATTTTTTGAATTCCGGCATTGTGTGGTCCGAAGAGGTGGCCACAGGCTGCTTCGTCTGGTCCGTCTTCATCGGTGCTGTGGCAGTATTTAAGCATCGCGGCCACGTTGGTGTAGACATCATCGTCAAACGTCTGCCGCAGGGTTTGCAAAGGGCAGTTATGCTGATTACCGATATCATCCTCGTTGCCTTAAATGGTTATATGTCTTACCTGTCTGTAATTTATATCAGCAAATCCTACACTAAGATGACTCCCGTTTTGGGCATTTCTTCGGTTTATATCAGTGCTTCGGTGTTGATTGCCTTTATTATGATGACCATTTATTCTGTTAAGTTTGTCTGGCAGGATGTTACCGGTAAAGCAAAGGAGGAAAACTAATGGCTTACCTACCCGTGATAATTGTCTTCATCCTTTATTTTTCCAGTATTCCTATCGCCTATGCCCTGTTTGGTGCGACTGTTTCCTACTTCACCTTTTTGGATGCGACTTCTCCTGCGCATCTGGTGTTCCAGCGTATTATTACCAGCACGCAGTCCTTCCCGCTGTTGGCGATTCCCTTCTTCATCATGGCCGGTTCTATTATGAACTATGCTGGTATCAGCGATAAGCTGATGAAATTTACTGATGTGCTCATGGGCCATATGACCGGCGGTATGGCACAGGTAAATGTGCTGCTGAGCCTTTTGAT
The DNA here is from genome assembly GCA_963588395.1 of bacterium. Classification (GTDB taxonomy): domain Bacteria; phylum Bacillota; class Negativicutes; order Acidaminococcales; family Acidaminococcaceae; genus Phascolarctobacterium_A. Next base: position 11,431 of record CAVAHH010000019.1, on the reverse strand, counting down.
GGGCGGCGTATCCGGCAGTGCTAATGCCGATGCGGCCATGCAGAGTAAGATGCTGGTTCCCGAAATGGAAAAACGTGGCTACAGCAAAGCCTTCAGTGCCGCTGTTACTGCGGCTTCGTCCGCCAGCACGCCTGTTATTCCGCCTGGCATCAACCTCATCATCTACGCCTTGATTGCCAGCGTATCGGTAACCAAGATGTTTATGGCAGGCTATGTGCCCGGCATTTTGATGGCCGTTTCTATGATGGTCGTTGTAGCCATTGTTTCGCACAAGCGCGGCTACAAGCCTTCGCGTGAAAAGGCTGCCACCATCGGTGAAATCCTGACGCAGCTCAAGGAATCCATCTGGGCGCTGCTGTTCCCCTTTGGTATTATCGCCGGCCTGCGCATGGGTATGTTCACCCCGTCCGAAGCAGGTGCCGTCGCAGTTGTATATTGCATCATCGTCGGCGCCTTTATCTACAAGGAGCTGAAATGGGAATACGCCTGGCCGATTATGAAGGAAACCATTTATGGCACCAGCTCGGTTGTACTGATTATCGTTGCTGCCTCCTTCTTTGGCTATTATCTGAACTGGGAGCGCATTCCGCAGCAAATTACCTCCGCTATGCTGGACTTCACCCGCGACCCCTACATGATGCTGATGCTTGTCAACGTCCTGCTTTTGGTTCTTGGCATGTTCCTGGAGGGCGGTGCTGCGTTGATCATCCTGGCACCGCTGTTGGTTCCTGTTGTTACCAAGCTGGGTATCGACCCTGTTCACTTCGGTATCGTCTGCATCGTTAATATTATGATTGGCGGTCTTACGCCACCCTTTGGCTCAATGATGTTTACAGTATGCGCGATAACCGAAACGCCGCTGGGTGACTTCTTCAAGGAGGTTTGGCCGTTTATTGTGGCACTGCTGGTAACACTGCTCATAGTTACTTATGTGCCGGGGGTGGTTATGTTCCTGCCCAACCTGTAAGACGTGCGATAAGGCGCCATATGCTATGCAATGACTCCTAGACGTACTAAAAGTACGCCGTCGTCTTCATCGCTACGCCTCTGACACCTTCTCGCCCGTCTTTGCGTAGAGAGGTGTACTGGTAGACGTGCGATAAGGCGCCATATGCTATGCAATGGCTCCTAGACGTACTAAAAGTACGACGTCGTCGCCATCGCTACGCCTCTGACACCTTCTCGCCCGTCTTTGCGTAGAGAGGTGTACTGATAGACGTGCGATAAGACGTCATGTGCTATGCAACGGCTCCTATCCTGTCCCGACGTAAAACAAAATACCATAAGCTTTTTAGAGGGCTGCTGCGGAGGTGGCAGCCCTTTTCGCTTTATGTAGTACCTAGAACTTTAATGAAAGGTCGTGAGACTATGAAAAATAAATATATTATGGCACTGGATTTGGGCACTACCAGCTGCCGCTGCATTTTGTTTAACCAGCAGGGAGAAATCTGCAGCGTAGCGCAAAAGGAGTTCAAACAGTACTATCCACAGGCAGGCTGGGTGGAGCACGACGCCGAGGAGATTTGGGCAACCCAGGTCGGTCTGATGTACGAGGCCATGAGTAAGCTGGATGCAGGACCTGAGGATATCGCCGGCATTGGTATCACCAACCAGCGTGAAACTACTGTTGTCTGGGATAAGACCACCGGTCGCCCTATCTGCAAGGCCATTGTGTGGCAGTGTCGCCGTACCGCGGAATATTGCGACCTGCTCAAAATCCGCGGTTATGCCAATATGTTTCGTGAAAAAACCGGTCTGGTGCTGGACGCGTATTTTTCGGGCACCAAGCTGCATTGGATTTTGGAAAACGTGCCGCAGGCGCGAGAAAAGGCCGAGGCAGGCAAGTTGCTTTTTGGTACTATAGACAGTTGGATTATCTGGAAGCTGACGGGTGGCAAGGTGCACGTAACCGACTACTCCAATGCTTCACGTACGCTGATGTTTAACATCCATACGCTGCAATGGGATGACGAGATTTTGACGATTTTGGGTATTCCTAAAGCTATGCTGCCCGAGGTTAAGCCATCCAGCTGCGTATATGGCACTACGGATGCCAAGCTGTTTGATGCCAAAATCCCTATTGCCGGTGCTGCCGGTGATCAGCAGTGCGCTCTTTTCGGACAAACCTGCTTTGCACCTGGCGAGGCCAAAAATACCTATGGCACAGGCGGCTTTATGCTGATGAACACCGGCGAAAAGCCTGTAGATAGCAAAAACGGCCTGGTTACCACCATTGCCTGGGGCGTGGACGGCAAGGTGGAATATGCGCTCGAGGGCAGTATCTTCGTTGCCGGCGCTGCTATTCAATGGCTGCGTGACGAGCTGGGCCTGGTGCGTGATGCTGCCGATTCTGAGGCTATGGCCAGGGCTGTTCCCGATGCTAACGGCTGCTACATGGTGCCGGCCTTTGTAGGCCTGGGTGCGCCGCATTGGAACCAATATGCCCGTGGTGCCATCGTCGGCCTTACGCGCGGCGTCAACCGCAACCATATCGTGCGTGCAACGCTTGAAGCCATTGCCTATCAGGTATACGACGTGCTGAAGGCTATGGAGGAGGACAGTGGCATTAAGCTTTCGTCGCTGCAGGTAGATGGCGGTGCCTGCGCCAACAACTTCCTTATGCAGATGCAGGCCGATATCATCAACGTCAAGGTAGAACGTCCCTGCTGCATCGAAACCACGGCTATGGGTGCTGCTTACTTGGCAGGTCTGGCTGTAGGCTATTGGCAGGATAAGGATATGATTAAGAAAAACCATGTCATTGCCAAATCCTTTGTACCCGAAATGGATGCCGAAAAGCGCGAGCATTTGCTGCGTGGCTGGCACAGGGCAGTGCGTGCGGCGTGCATCAGGCTGCATCCCGAAGAATAAAAAATGCATATAGCAAAAATCCCGTTAGCGCCTTTGTGCGTTAACGGGATTTTTATGAGTATGAAAAAGTGGGAATGAAGCTAGAAATTATTTATAGGCATATATACCAAACATTCCTTGAGCCTT
>CAVAHH010000019.1:0-8424 GCA_963588395.1 bacterium | reverse complement strand
CCTTGTTGGCGGTGAGCAAATTAATGCGCGAACCTAAGGTCAGGTCCAAGGTGATTTTGCTAAAGCCGCTTTGCATCAGCAGCTCGGCGTCCCAAAGTGGGCGACGGTGGCTGCTGATATCCAGCGCTGCCTTGATGCTGTTGCATTCTGCCAGCTGCTCCGGCTGTAGCTGTCCGTGCAGGCTGGGCTTTTTTTGCTGGCTGCAGCTAAATTCACGCTGACCGAAATCAGCGTCAAAGTTCAGTAAAATTCCCTGCGGCTTCAGCACTCTGAACCATTCCGCATATGCCTGTTGTAGGTTTGGCAACGTCCAGGTGAGGTTGCGGGTGATGAGCACATCAAAGCTGCTGTCTTCAAAGGGCAGGGTTTCGGCATCGGCAGTCAAAAATTCTGCTTCAAGCTGCAGCTGTGTTTGAAGCTGCTTGGCAGCTGCAATCATGCTGTCACACAAATCTACGCCGGTAACGCTGTGTCCTTGGCCGGCAAGCAGCAACGCCATGTAGCCTGAACCTGTGCCTATATCCAGTACGCGCAGCCTTTTTTTTGTGCCTATAACACTATTTATTTCCCGGGTCCAAAGCTCCAGCTTTTGGTTTTGCAGTTCCGCCAGGCTTTGACGGCCAAAATCGCTGCTGCGTTGTTCCCAGTACTGCTTGATTCGTTCTTTTAGCTCTTGGGGCATTATAGTTAGTCCTCTCATAGACCGGTCTTAGAAGCAGTGAACGCTTTTGGGGCGGCTGCCTGCTTCAGACCCTGTGAAAAAATATCAATGGCGTCGCTTATGCGGATACCTGGGCTGCGGATGGTATAAAAGGGGATGCAGTAAACCTGCTTGTTCTTAACGCATGGGATGTTGCGCAAAGCAGGCATATTGTTGATGGTCTGCAGCATAATGCTTGCCGTTTCCGGGGTGCATTGCAAAAAGATTACATCAGGCTGGTTGGTGACGATTTCCTCGTAGCTGATATATTCGTTCTCACCAACGCTTTCGTTATCCTTGCCCATAACCTCTGCACCTAAGGCGGTGACGATGTTGCCGGGCAAAGTGCGTGGGGTGTAAATAGAGAGCACTCTGCCAAGGCTGCTGATAATCAGCACCTTTAGGCGGGGGTATTTTTGTAGCTCCTGCCTTTGAGTTTGCAGTCTGTCTGTTATCTGCTTGGTTAATTCTTCGGCCTGCGCTTTGGCGTCAACAATTTCGCCAAGGTCGTTAATATAGCGCAGCTCGTCGTCAATGGTATGCTCGGCCTTAAATTCAGCACCATTCATCAGGTTCATGTACACGTTTACACCACGCTCTTCCCAAAAGCTGCTGGTGCCTACGGAGCGTCCCTTGCCCGTAAAATCGAATAACCAGCCTGCGATAAAATCAGGCTGCATAACCAGCACCTGCTCCTGAGCAAAAATCTGCCTGCTTTTCACGGGAATGCGCCGGTAAGCGTCAAGATAGGCGGGATGAAGATGTTTTTCGTTGTAAACGCCTGCTGCCGCGATGATTTTATCGGCAGCACCCAATGCTATGATAGTTTCGATAGAATTTTGCCAAAGCGCGACTATACGCTTGGGGTGTTTGCTATAGGTATAGGTGTGCTCGTGCATAGAGCTGTCATAGTTGGTGATGGTAAAAGCCGTGTGCGGCGCCGCGACGTTGGCGGCAGGCGTAACCCTGGCAGAATGCGTACAGCCGCAGGCCAGCAGGCACAGGCAGGCAAGCAAAAGTAATTTAACACGCATAAGCTAACCCTTGAGGCATGGAGGAAAACCTGGAGCGTCTTCCTCCATGCTTATTTTTATTTAGAAATTGAAGTTGGCGGTTACCAGGAAATTTCTGGGAGCGCCGAGTCCGATGCTATTATCGCCGTTAGCGTACCAGTAATCCCTGTTAAAGACATTATAGCACATAGCGGTGATAGTTGTGTTGTAGCCTGCGATCTTGGTGTCATAGCTTACGCCCAAATCCAGCAGGGTGATGGAGGGCACGCCGATAGGAGTGCTGTAGCTGCTGGTATCGTGGATGCGGGTTTTACCGGTGTAGTTCAGGCGGCTGATGAATTTGGTTGCCGCATCTGGCTTATAGGTGAGGGCCAGGTCGCCGCTCCATTTGGGGATACCGCAGATCTTGCGGCCGTCGTTTATGCCACCCTGGGTTTTGCTCTTTTCGGCATCCATATAGGCCAGGCCGAAAATCATATCCCATTTATCGCTGAGCGAACCGACGGCGGAATATTCAAGACCGGTGTATTTGTTTTCACCATTTAAGGTGTACCAGGATTTGCTGGGGTCCGTGCTGTCGGGTACGCTCATACCGCTTTGCTGGGTGTTGCGGAAGGCGCTGAGGGTGTGTAGGAAGCTGCCACTCTTAACCTTAAAGCCGATTTCGTTTTGCTTGGTTTTGGACGGTGGGATGGTATCGCCGCCGTTTAGGTAGCCGCTGCCTACAGTGCCGCCCTCACTGAAGGTTTCGGTGTGGTTGGCATAGAAGGTGGTGTTGGGATTAAATTTGTAGGTGAGTCCCCAGATAGGAGAGGTTGCCGAGTTTTGCTCCCTCATACCGCTGGAGGTTTTGTCATCGTTATGAGATGTGTCAACGCTGTGGTGATGCACGCCAACGGTCAAAGCAAGCTTTTCATCAGGTGATGTGAGGGTATCGATAAGGCTCCAGCCGGTCATTACGGTAGTGTACTGCTTGGTGATGGGATCCCAGGTGATGTTGGGCTTGGGGGTGGTGCAGCCTGTGTAAATGTTGCCGACTACGGTATATTTGTTGGCGGCGGTGACGTTGTTGTCGCGCGCTCTGCGGAACCAGCTGCGGTCAATGTTAAGAGCATATTCGTTTTTGATGCTGCCAAGCTTAAAATCACCCTTCAGGCCGGCACCAAAGTAATGGGTGGAATGGTAAACAGGCATCTGGGTATAAGTGCCCTTGTAATCACCATTAGTGTTAATCAGCGCACGACCGCTCCATTGCTGCAGCCAGCTGGGATAATCCTCTTTGTGCCAGCCCGCGTTGACAAAATAGCTCATGTGCTCTGCAAATTTTTGCTCGTGGTTCAAAACAGCGGTCCAGTTTTTGTAAACATCGTTAGACCAGGTGGGCGACAGGTTCTTTCTATTGTTGGGCAGACTGGGAAGCGAATTCATATTGCCTGCCAGATTGATGGTGTTGGAACGGCCGTCCTGGTTGTCATAATCATAGCCTGCCAGAAGGTTGGTAGTGCTGTGCTTGCCGTTGCGGTCAAGGTTGATATAGATGTTGCGCTGCAGATCATGGGTGCCTTCAACAGCAAGGTCGCCGACAGCGTTCATAGCGTTGATGCGGATGCCGTATTCCTTGTTTTTGCCAAAGCGTTGGCCCACGTCGATGGACTGCGTGAGGTAGTTATTGCTGCTCCAGCCCAGCTTGAGCGAGGCATTGGGTTCTGGTCCTGCCTTTTTGCTTACCATGTCAACTACACCACCGGATTGGGTGGACATGCTGGTGGACATACCCGTAATGCCGATGGAAGGACCAGCGATAACGGATACGCTTTCTACGAAATTATAAGGCATCTGCATCTGATGGCTCATGCCGGGGACGCCGTTTAAGGTCCACTTCATGCCGTGGGAGGAGAGGCCGCGGATAGAAACGCTGGTATCCAGCGAGCCGTGTGACGCGCGGACAGCAGGATCCAGTGCCAGGGTATCCAGCATACCTCTGCCGGGCTGGGAATAAATATCCAAGGCTTTTTTAGTAAAGGTCACCTCGTGCAGGGGTACGTCCATGGTATCTTTTTTGCCAAGGAACAGGCCTACCTTCTGCTCGGTTTTCATCATGCCGCCGGCGATGGTGCCACGCTCGGCCTCAACCACAACCTCCCCCAGGTTGTATTGATCAAGCTTGTCTGCGGCAGCTGCGATGCCCGGCTGCATTGCGCAGGCACCCAGAAGCAATGACAATGTGACGGAAGTACTTAAACATTTTAATCTTTTCACTTTTTTGCATCCTTTCTTATGAAAACCTATTAAATATGATTATAGCTAATAAAAGCTTCAAAGGTAAAATAGCTCATACAGCGAATTGAGAATTGATTTTATTAGCTGATAATGCTATTATAAGGGTGTGAGCTACTCACATGTCAAGCGTGAAAGGAAAAATTATGCTAAAAAATAAGTATCTTACAGTACGTGAATTTGGCAGGCTTACGCATACCAATATCGACACGCTTAAACATTATGACCGCATAGGACTGCTAAAGCCTGCTCTTGTCGGCGAAAACAACTATCGCTATTATCTGCCGGAGCAGGCGTTTTTGCTGACGCGGATTTTGTTCGGCGTTAAGGCGAAGGTGCAGCTGAGCGATATCAAAGAAACGATTGTCGAGGATGATCCGCAAAAGGCCTACGAGCATTATTTAAAGATAAACGATAACCTGCAGCAGATGATGGAGGAGCTGCAGGCTATCCAAAATACCATAGCTAATTTGAAATACTATTATGATTTGACAATTAAGCATGAACTGGGAGAAATCTTCAGCAATTATTTTCCCGAATGGTTCATCATCTGCTCTCCTAAGCTGAGCCTAGATACCCAGGCCGGCAGTGCGGAATCAAATATTGCGGATAATCTTTTTATCCGTGGCTTTTATAATGGCATGTGGCCGCATTACCAGTTAGGCTGCATGTATACTCAAGGGGATGTAGAGCAAAATAATCTTGATAGCCCGATATACTGCCTGAAGGTGGACCATCCTGAGGAGTTTAATCCTGCGGAGATTACCTTTGTACCTGCAGGCGATTATTACTGTTTGCTGCTTAAGGTGCAGGGGCATGGCCTGCGTAGCGCTGTGCATACCTTTTTACGACGGCTGCAAAAAGAGCATAAGAGCGTGCAGGGGAATATTTTTGTCCTGGATGTTATCAATAACTTCATTACCACCAACAGCGAAAATTATTGTACGATGATTTACGCGCACGCAGCGTAGGAGGATGTAGGCAGATGAATGACAAAAGACCAATTGCCGTGATAGGTATAAGGGTAAATGCTGCGACGGGTATGAGTAACTTCAGGCGCAACAGGGATTTTGCAGAAAGCTTCATTTATTTTTACCGCAGCTTAATTACACAATTTAAAGAAGCGGAGGCCTGCCTGGAGATTAAGCAGGAAAACAACCTTATTATAATGTTTTGGGATCTGGCGCAGGCAGATAGTGACCTGCTGGTAGGTTATCGCAGTTTGCTGGCCCTGAGACGTAAGGCCAATAACAGTCTGCCCAAATCCAGAATAAAAATCTGTCTGGCTGCTGAATACGCTGAAGCAGAAGTTATCAGCCTGCCACAAAGCGAGGGAAAGGCGGCGCACTGGCTGATTAACAGCGATGCGGAGGAAAGGGTGCTGAAGGTACTGCCGTCGGCAGACACAGGTAAATATTCTGCCGTAATCCTGACACATTCCTTCCGCGGCCTTTTACCACAGACAGTGCAGCAGCTGTTTTGCTGTCCCTGCTATTTTTTTCATATTTGCTGTTACTGCGTCAAGCACGGCTGACAGACAAAGTAAAATCCCCGCACCTCGGACAAGGTGCGGGGATTTTCTATCTTCTACTTCTCCATTTAGCAGTTTTGGGGGTGTGTGCAAGGAGTGTCAAAAATAAGGAGTGTATAAAATGGGGGTGTGTAAGGTAAGTTGTATATCAAGCTTTTAGCTGGGAATCAGATTAGTCGTTGTCTGCTTGTTTTTCGATATCGCCAAAGTAGAAGGCGATGAGTTTTTTGTATTCGCCGCTCTTTTTGTATTCGTGCAGGGCGGTGTTAAAGCTTTTAATCAGCTCGTCATTGCCTTTAGCTGCGTAAATAACCAGGTCATCCTGACGCTCGGAGTGACCGATAACCTCTAAGCATTTATCGCTGTCGTTGTGAGTCATGAGATAGGCGGTGGTCAGGTTACCGCAGATAGCGAAATCAGCTTCGCCGGTTTCTACAGCGTGCAGAGCGCTGGCATATTCAGGATATTCTACGATCTGTGCGTTAGCGAAAGTCTTGGCAACACGCGCTGCGGAGGTGCCTGCCTTAATAGCAATCTTGCGACCGGCAACGTCGTTCATGGTGAGCTTGTTTTTCTTGTTGGCTACAACAGAGAAAGCTGCTTTTGCATAAGGATCGCTGTAAGCGTATTTTTCTTTACGTTCATTGGTAGCACTGAAGTTGTTCATCGCAATGTCGTATTCCTTGCTGTCCAAGCCGGGAAGCAGCTGTTCGAAATCCTTGCTGATGAATTCAACGCGGTCATAGCCCATTTTCTTGGCGATATCGTTCATCATGTCGATATCAAAGCCGGTGAATTTGTTTTGCTCTTTTAAGTAGAGCTCAAAGGGCGGGGAAGAGGGGGATGTAGCAACGCGCAGAACCTTTTCGGACTTTTCTGCTGCAGGAGCTGCAGACTGTTTGTTGTCACTGCCGCAGCCGGCTACAAGGAGCAGGCACAGCATACTAACGAGAATCATAAAAATCTTTTTCATAGCATATACCTCCGTATAAATAATGTAATTGAGGGGAACTTTATCTGTAAATCAACTACTCATATGAGCACTCACTCATTTGTTATCTCGATTATATACCCCCTCGAGAATAATGTCAAGAAGGTAATTGAAATTTTTTTATGAATTGTACTTATGTAACTAAAGTAAGCAATTTTAGTTTAAGAAGCGTTACTATTACTCCAAATGCTCCGGGCGCAGGGTGGGTGGCAAAGCGATGTGGATGTTGTGCTTGTCCTCGCTCAGCGGGTTGACGTGCACCATGCAGTGCTTAACCAGGGGAAAGTTAGCTTCGATAGCTGCATGCACGGTTTCGGCGATATGGTGTGCCTCCAGCAGCGAAAGCGTATCCAAAACAGTAATTTCTACATCAACGTAAATACGGTTGCCGAAAAGACGGGTATGCAGGCTGTCCACATGCTCAACGCCGGGGACACGCAGCACCAGCTCGCGCATGGTGGAGTTGGTTTCTTCGTCACAGCTTTGGTCGACCATTTTTTCCATGGCGTCCTTGAATACCTCATAGGCAGCATATAAAATCATAACGCTGATTACCATACTGGCGATGGGGTCAAGCAGGGGATAACCCATGCGTGCGCCCAAAATGCCCACAAAGGCACCAATAGAGGAAAGCGCGTCGCTACGGTGATGCCAGGCTTCGGCCATCAAAGCGCCGGAATTGATTTTTTTGGCAGCGCCTCTGGTGTACCAGAACATTGCTTCCTTGACAACGATAGAAACGACTGCTGCCCACAGCGCCATTTGACCAGGAATAACGAGATCAGCGGCATCAGCGGAAATTTTTTCGTAGCCACTATAGCCGATGAGCAGGGCGATCATCGTCAAAATGGTGGCCAATATGATGGCTGCTACACATTCCAGACGCTCGTGACCGTAAGGATGCTCTTCGTCCGAGGCCTTGTTGGAAAACTTGACGCCTGCCATAACGATGAGCGTACCAAATACGTCCGAGGCAGAATGGATGCCATCAGAAATCATAGCGGCGGACTGTGCCATAAAGCCTGCTATGAGCTTACCTAATGATAAAATAAGGTTGCCGATAATGCTGTTCACCGAAACGACCATGGCAATGCGTTCGGCTTCGTTTTCAAATTTCATAATAAAAACCTCCCAAATGTGGTCTTTGCATCCGTGCAGGCCTTTTACGCGCAAAAACGCCTGCGAGATAGTAGTTAACTGTCCCGCAGACGTTGTATTTAAGGTCTGCTGCCCGTAGGGCCCGGCTGCAAAAACCTCACCGGGAGGTTTATCGCCTGCTCAGTTTGTACTGTAGCTAAATTGCAGTGCAAAGAGATTATCTGTAGTATAAACCGTTAGCAAAGGCTTTGTCAAGTATTTCCTTAAAATATTTTAGTATTTTTTATATGCTGTACCTATTTTAAAATGTCACAGCTAACCGCGCTACGTGGGTGCCTGCGGCTAACCGCCGTATCAGCATAAAAATTGTTTTGAAGAAGGCTTTAAATTAGCAATACTTTGGGAAAATATAAATTGCTGCTTTAGCTAAGTGTAATCATAGTAAAGATGTTTTGCAATATTCAAAATGTAAAGCGCAATAATTCTATATAAAAGTTATGCCTAATGGTTATATAGAATCAGAAATGCTAAAATATATAATAGTACTATGTTGCAAATTCTAAAACTATAATATATAATAGGTGGCGTAGCTAATATGTTAGGAATGACTTTGCATTGCGGAAAGGTTCTTAATAGTAGCTAGAAAAATTTCGTAGGAGAGTGAACACAATGAAAAAATCCTTAGTACTCGCTATGGCTATGGCTCTGGGCGTAACTGCTTCTGCCTATGCTGCAAATCCGTTCTCTGATGTACCTGCCGGCCACTGGGCTTATGACAGCATCAACAAGCTGGCTGCTGCTGGCGTAATCGAAG
>CAVAHH010000018.1:0-13783 GCA_963588395.1 bacterium | reverse complement strand
GCAGCAGAAAGAAAAGCTAAGGTGAACGATGAAGAAAGTTTTTGCGATGATGCTTCTGTTGCTGGCTTTGCTGGTAGCAGGTTGCGGGGATAAGGAAGCGGTGACTACGGCAGTGCCGCCGCCGCAAAACGATACTGCGTATACGGCAGTTGATGACACAGGGCACACGTTGCAATTTAAACGGCGTCCGCAGCGTATAGTTTCGCTGACCTATGGGACAGACGAGATTGTTACGGGACTTGTGGATATCAAGCGTATACAGGCCTACAGCCGCTGGGCCGGTGACAGCGAGATCAGCTTTATTACCAAGGATCAGGCATACACCGTGGGCTGCAAAGTGCACGATAATACTGAAGCGATTGTAGCACTGCAACCGGATTTGGTGCTGGCCTCTACGGCTACGGCCAGCGATTTGGTAAACAGCCTGCAGGGGCTGGGGATACATGTATATGTGGCACGCTCTCCGCATAATTATCAGGAAATGTGTGCTAAAATTAAAGGGATTGCGGCTGCTGTCGGCGAACAGGAAAAGGGCGAGGAGATGGTGCGTGATATGGACGCACGTCTGCAGCACCTGGAAAAACGTCTGCAGCAGATTCCTCCGTCACAAAGGCGCGTTGCAGTGGCGTTTAATTTTACATCAGCCATGGGGCGTAGGGGTGACCTGCTTGATAGTATGCTGACGTTGGCGCACGTTATCAATGGTGCTGCCGTAATCAGTGAGAATACTAAAAATGAGCATGGGACGCCTGCCATCAGCAAGGAGCAGGTTGTGCGCATTAACCCGGACATATTTATGTTGCCTACCTGGAATTATAATAACAAGCAGGATGTTCAGGGTTATGCCTATGCCGTGATGAACGATCCTGCCTATAGCAATGTGAAGGCAGTGCGCAATAAACAGATTAAATTTGTTTCGGATAAATACAGATATGTGGCAAGTCAGCATATTGTAGATGCTATTGAAAATATTGCCAGGGCCGTATATCCGGAAATCTTTTAAGGAGGTGTAGCTATAGATGCTTATTAAACGTAAGCGAAGTCCTTGGGCTTTGTTATTTTTATTGATATTATTAATTGTCATAGCCTGCATATCGCTCACCTTCGGACAGATTGATGTACCTGTGGGCAAGGCATTGGCCGTTGTGGGCTCACAGCTGCAGCTGCCAGGCTTTTCACAGGCAGATTTTAGCAAGGAGCAGCTTGCAGTTATCTGGTATATTCGTCTGCCACGTATGCTGGTCGGTGTGCTGGTGGGTGCGGCACTGGGAATTTCGGGTGCCGTTATGCAGGGTATTTTTAGCAATCCCCTGGCGGATCCTGGACTGATTGGCATTTCAGCCGGCGCAGCTACAGGCGCGGTGCTCGCCATTGCTACAGGGGCTGCATCCACAGGCATGTTCGCAATGCCTGCCTTTGCCTTTTGCGGTAGCCTGTGCGCCGTGTGCCTGACGGTGTTTTTGGCCATGCGCAATGGCAAAATTCCTGTAATGACGTTGCTTTTAGCGGGTGTAGCTGTGGGTATGCTTTTGGGAGCTATAACATCCGGCATCCTCACCTTTATGAATGAGCAGAAGCTGCAGCAATATCTGTTCTGGATGGTGGGCGGTCTGGATTACCGCCGCTGGGAGCATGTTTACCTGGCCGTGGGGCCTGTAATGTGCGGTATTGCAATTATGGTGCTTATGGCGCGCCATTTGAACATCCTGGTGCTGGGTGAAACAGAAGCCAAGGCTGTGGGTATGCCTGTCACAGCCTTCCGTATGGGACTGCTCTTTGTGGCAGCCATGACTACGGCGACATCGGTCTGCGTGAGCGGCAACATCGGCTTCGTGGGCCTGGTCATCCCGCATATGATGCGTATGCTTTTGGGACCAGACCACAGAATATTGCTGCCTGCCAGTGCCTTGGGCGGCGCAACCTTTTTGGTGTTCTGCGATTCTTTAGGACGCATCGTTATGCCACCGGCAGAGGTGCGCGTAGGCATTATGACGGCACTCTTGGGAACGCCGTACTTTTTATATCTGCTGCGGCGTATGCAAAAGCAATTTTTCTAAAACAGAATATAAGTTTTGTTACCAGCGGCGCCGATCTACTGTTTTAGCAGCAGTGGTGCCGCTAATATATAAACGCAAACATTTATATTACATTATATTTATGAGGTTATCATTATGAAAATTATTTTTTTGACCAATGTAATCCGCCGTATGGGGATGATGCAGCAGACTATGGAAAAGCTGCAAAACGAGCAAAAGCTGGATGCCTCCTGCTCCTGCCGCTGGATTACGGAGGCAACAGTGTGGGATGCCAAATGGCAGCAGGAGCTGAAAAGCTCGCAGCTGCTGATTATGAAGTGGATGGGCACAGGCCTGGACACGCCGTTTTTGCAACGCTGTGTGCGTCTTTTACGCGAGCTGCGTCTGCCATTTTATATTGACGCGGCTGGCAGCAAGGAGGGAGAGCTGTCGCAGGGGCTGACAGTGGAGCAGCTGGAGATAATCAAAAAGTATTCTCTCTTTGGCGGCGAAATTAATTATTATAACCTGTGGCAGTATCTGGCGCAGTTGGTGCAAAAAACGGCTATTACGGCTCCGAAGCCTAACCCTATTCATTGGTGCGGTATTTATCATCCACGGGCGCAAAAGGTATATACCAGCCTTGCTGAGTACCAAGATGATTTTTGCGATGCGCAAAAGCCTACAGCTGGTATATTGTTTTATCGTGACGAATGGGTGTGGGGAGATTTGACATACCAGGCAGCCATGGTGGAGGCACTGGAAGCGCAGGGCATGAACGCTATCTGTGTTTTCAGCAACGGTATGCCTGTAGAGGAAATGGGCATGCCCAGCCTGACGCAGGTGTTTGACCAATTCTTCTGCTCGCAACCTGGTCTACCTGCTATCGACGTGTTGCTGAACGTGATGAAGTTTTCTACTACTAGCAGCGGTTCTATCACTGTGGATTATTTTAAGCGGCTCAATGTACCGATTTTGGCAGCTTATACTACAATCGCACCATATGAGGAATGGAAAAACAGCTTTGAAGGCATGAACGCGATGGAGGTTTCAATCAGCGTATCGCTGCCTGAATTTGATGGTATTATTCACGGTGTACCCATCGCTCACAAAAAAATACTGGAAAATGGCGATGTACGTTACCTGCCTAATGCTGAGAGAGTGCAGCGTATGGCGGCAAAGGCTAAAAAGTGGGCTATGCTGCGCCACAAGGCCAACAGCCAGAAGAAAATCGCTATTATTTTTCATAATTATCCTCCGCGTAATTCTAACATTGGCAGTGCCTTAGGCTTGGATACAATTGAAAGCATCCGCCGCGTGCTCGCCGCTATGCAGGAGCGTGGCTACAGTGTGGCGTGGATTCCCCAGGATACCAAGGAATTTATTAAGCTGCTCACTGCTAACGCCACTAATGACCGCAGCCTGCTCACAGAAAAGCAGATTAGCGAGGCTAACAAGCTGACTGGCGTGGAATACAAGAAATTTTTCGCTACCATGGAGCAAAAGGTGCGTGAGCAGCTTGTGCATGACTGGGGCGAGGCTCCAGGTCAGGTTATGGAATATGATGGCAGTCTGCTGGTGCCTGGCACGCTCAACGGCAATGTCTTTATTACCGTGCAGCCGCCGCGTGGTTTTGGCGAGGATCCGGAAAAAATTTATCACGATCCCTATGTCGCACCGACGCATCAATATCTGGCGTTTTATAAATGGCTGCGCGACGTGTGGCAGGCAGATGCTGTGGCACATATCGGCACACATGGCAATCTGGAATGGCTTCCTGGCAAGAACGCCGGCCTGGACTGCAGCTGTTATCCGGACCTGGCGCTAGGCGAGCTGCCTAATGTCTATCCGTATAATATTACTATTACAGGTGAAGGTATTCAGGCCAAGCGCCGTGGTAGTGCCTGCCTCATCGAGCATCTGCCTGCACCGCAGACACAGGCCGGCGTATACGACGAGCTGGCGGAGCTGGAAAAAATTATGGATGAATATGTGCACTTTAGTACTACCCAGCCCGAAAATCTGCCTGAATTGGAAAAGCTGGTGCTGGCCAAGGTGGCAGAGGCTAATTTGCAGGATGAAGTGCCATATGACGCTGACAAGCCTTTTGGCGATTATGTAATGAGTCTGCATAATTATATAACGGATTTGAAAAATATGGAGGTGCATACAGGCCTGCATATTTTGGGGCAGCCGCCGCTAGACGAGCAGCTGATAGATTATTTGTGGCTGCTGCTGCGCCTGAATAACGGTGATATTCCCAGCCTGACACAGGCGATTGCTGCTCTGTATGGCTTTGACTATTATTATCTTTTGGAAAATAGTAGCTTGATTTATGAGCCTTTGGGCATTACCTACGGTCTTTTAATTGACCGTATCGGGGAGCAGTGCCGCGAGCTCATCTGCTGCCTGAGAGATGGTGCTTTTGCACAGCAGGCAGTGGCAGAGGCTATGCAGCTGCCGTGGGTGACACAGGCGCAAGAGGCTGATAAGGCTAAGCTGGAGCAGGTGTGCCACTATATTGTAGACAAGGTATATCCTAATCTGCTGCAGACACAGCAGGAAATTACCAATATGCTACGCGCCTTTGAGGGAGAATATATCGAACCAGGGCCGAGCGGCGCGCCCTCTAGCGGTGGTGCCGATCTGCTGCCGACAGGACGCAATTTTTATGGTGTCGATCCGCGTACGCTGCCCACTCCTGCCGCCTGGGAAATTGGCAAAACCCTGGGAGATCAGGCTGTAGAACGCTTTATTGCCGAAGAAGGTCATTATCCGGAGAACGTGGGCATGGTCTTTTGGTCCGGCGCTAACATGCGCAGTCATGGCCAGTGCATTGCCGAGTTTTTGTACCTAATGGGCATAAGGCCCAAATACCAGAGCGGCAGCCAGCGCATCAACGGGCTGGAGCTGATTCCGCTTACCGAGCTGAAGCGTCCGCGTATTGATGTGACAGCGCGTATCAGCGGTCTTTTCCGTGATACTATGCCTACGGTTATTAACGTGATGGATAAGGCAGTGCTGCTGGCGGCAGCACAGGATGAGCCCGAGGATTTGAACTTTGTGCGCAAGCACGTGCAGACAGATGCCAAGGAGCTGGAGCAGAGCGAAGGCTTGAAGCAGGATGAAGCTTGGCGTCAGGCAGCCTTCCGCATTTTTGGCGACGCCCAGGGAACCTATGGCGCTGGCGTGGCCGCACTTTTGGAAAGCAAGAACTGGGAAACTTTGCAGGATATTGCCGATGTTTATGTACGCTGGGGTGGCCATGCCTATGGCGGCAAGACCAAGGGAGTCTATATGCCTAAGCTTTTCAGAAAGCGTATGGGCAGCCTGGATATCACCATTAAAAACGAGGACAACCATGAAACCAATATGCTGAGCAGTGACGACTATAACGCCTATCATGGCGGTATGATCGCTGCCGTGCGTGCCATCAAGGGCAGCGCGCCGCGTTCGTACTGCGGTGACAGCACCGACCGCACCCGTGTAACGATGCACAGCGTCCAAGAGGAGGCAAAGCGTATTTTCCGTAGCGAATCCATTAACCCAAAATATATTCAAGGTATGATGAAGCATGGCTATAAGGGAGCGGCGGATATGGCTAATATGATCGCGCACAGCTTCCAGTGGGATGCTACAAGCAGCGTAATGGAGGATTGGATGTACGAAAAGTATGCCGAAAAATATACCTTTGATCCTGAGGTACAAAAATGGCTGCGGGGTGTGAACCCCTGGGCTCTGCAGCGTATGACCGAGGTTCTGCTGGAGGCTGAGCAGCGCGGTATGTGGCAGGCTAAGCCTGAAACCAAGGCAGAGCTGCAAAGGCTATACCTGGATATGGAGGGCGAGCTGGAGGATAGAGCAGATGAGCATTAAAATGCTGGTGTTGAGTCTTACAGGACGGTGCAATTTTGCCTGCCGCTATTGCTATGCTGCCAACCACGATACCAGCATGATGTCAAAAGAGATTGCTTTGGCCGCAGTCAAGCTGGCGGCGGTCGGTAACGAGCGTTTCGTAGTGCAGTTCAGCGGGGGTGAGCCTCTACTGAATTTTGCTACTTTGCAGGCGGTGGTAGAATACACTAGGGAGCAGCAGCTGCCGGCCGTGCTGCAGCTGCAGACCAATGCTTCGCTGTTGACGGATAAAATCGCCCGCTATCTGTATAACAACAAGGTGGCCATTGGCGTGAGTCTGGATGGACGGCCTGCAGTGAACGACAAGCTGCGCTTGAAGAAAAATGGTTATGGTGCGACAAGCGACATTCTGCGCGGTATTGAGGTGCTGCGCAGCAATAACATTGCCTGCGGTGTGACCTGCGTGGTTACAGCCGACAATGTGGATGTGCTGGAGGGTATAGTGGATTTTGCCTACTTTTTAGGTAACATCCGCAAAATCGGCTTTGATATCTTGCGTGCTCAGGGACGTGGCAGGGATCTGCAGCCGCCTACGCCCGAACAGATGCAAAGGGCGATGCAAAGAGTGTACGCACGCAGGGATGAGCTTACCAAGCTTACGGGTTTGCGCATTGGGATCGCGCAGCAGGAGCGGGCGCAGCTTTTGTGCAAGGACTGCGGTCTTGCCTTCGGGCATTGCTATGCTATGAACGGTGAAGCAGCCTTTGTCGATGCTAAGGGCGATATCTATGCCTGCTCTTCACTGGTGGGCAACAGTGATTTTTATATAGGTAACGTTTTTACGGGTCTTGAGCTTCCTTTAGTTGCTAAAACCAAGTGCGTCATTGCCGATTCGATGAGCTTTTGCCGTGAGTGCACTGATTTTGCTAAATGTGGCGGCGGTTGCTTTGCACGCTGGTACGGCTTTGAGGATAAGTCGGCTTATGGTGCGGAATGTAGCATGAAGCGCATAAGTATAGCACAGCTGAAAAAATAAATGCAATGAAAAAAGAGAAAACGAGGCATGATGAAAGTGCTTCGTTTTCTCTTTTGTGCTTGCTTTTAGCGGTAAGCAACAGGAATCATAATCTTAACTATATACTGCATATAGTCTGCAGTGGACCAGTAGTTGCGCAGCTCTTCGATAAAGGTGTCGCCAGTGACCTCCAAATCGTTGCGTTCAATAAAGGCTAATAGCTTTTCAAAGGCTAGCTTGTACTGTGTATGGAAGCCGTTGGGTGTATAAATTGAGGCATACAAGCCTGCAGGCTTAGTGTATACGTGTTCGTAGGCTGTAGGATCAGAAACACGCGTATATAAATAGGACATTGTTAGAAAGTTGTTTTTTAAAAGCTCCTCCTTAGGCAGAATATAGCCCATTAAATACTCGTTGAGCAATTCGCTGGAGGAAAAGGGATAGTTGTGCTTGGCAACGAGCTTGATTTTATCTTTCATAGGAGCCTCGGGAGGTAAAAATTTCGTGGCGAGGTAGTACTGCTCGTGATGATCCTCCAAGGTGATTCTATCTGTAGTGACATGTTTGGCGTGGTCTAGTCTGTTGATTTTTGCCTGCAGACTATTGATGTTGTGCTGCATAACGATAATCTGCTGCGTGTACTCCTCCTGCTTGCGCTTGTAAAAGGTCTGCAGCGCGGAAATATCTCTGTTTTTGATATAATTAGCGATTTCTTTTAGGGGAATACCTAGCTTACGCATATTGATGATAATATCAAAATCAAAATACTGCTCTAAGGAGTAGTAGCGGTAACCATTTTCTTCTATATAAGCCGGAGCAAGAATATGGTTGCGTTCGTAATAAAACAGGGTTTGCTTTGATATATTAAAAAGGGCGGCAAATTCTCCGATGGTAAAATGCGTGTCACTGATTTTATTCATGGGTCCTCCTAAAAAATGTAAAAAAAGTATTTGACTCTAACATTAGTATATAGTTTAGAATTTATACTAGTAGAGATTAAAGTAATTAGTGCCAACCTACTATTTACACTGTAAAGCTTTTACAATTATTTTGTCAAGAGGTAGGCGCTGATGTATTTAATTTATTTTTTGATGAGGTGAAGCAGATGAATAAGTTAACCAAGGGAATGCTGATGGCAGCATTAATTACAGGTGTATGGAATTTAGGCGGACAAAATGTTTTCGCAGAAGAAGCATTAGGTGAATTCAACCTAGACCAGATGATTGTTACTGCCAGCAGGATTGAACAAAGCAATTTTGAAGCTAATGCTAATGTCAATGTCGTAACGCGCAAGGATATTGAAGACAAGCATTACCAGAGCGTGAGTGAGGCCTTGCGTGCCGTACCGGGTGTGCATATCCAAAATTACAGCGCCACCGGTGCCAACTATTCTGCCGATTACCTTTACATTAATGGTACGAGTCATGTATTAGTTTTGGTTGATGGGCAGCGTGCCAATACCAATGGCTCTACCTTTAGCGTTTTTCAGCCTTCAGAAGTAAGTAATATGGATAACATCGAGCGTATCGAGGTATTAAAGGGCTCTGCCTCTACGCTGTATGGCAGTGACGCTGTTGGCGGTGTTATCAATATCATTACCCGCAAGCCTAAGGCTGGTGGCAGTACTACCAAAATTTCGGGTGCCTGGGGTAGCTATGGCAAGAAAAACTACAACATTTACAACGAAGGCATGACTGCGGGTGGCTTCTATTGGACGATTAACGGCCAGATTGACAAGATGAGCAACTACAAGGATGGTCATGGCAACAGCACTCCGAACAAAATTGACAGCAAGAGCTATGGCCTCAAGCTGGGGCAAAAGTTTGGCGATAAGGCTGACATTAACGCAAGCTATTCACGCTACAGACTCGATTACGGCAGACCGGAAACAAGCTCAAGCATGATGGGACCGACAGTGTTTACCGGTGGTATGACTAATGGCAAGAAGGATAATACCAAATATACTGTTTCCTTTGATTATAAGTTTGACGACAAGCTGAGTAACCGCCTGACATATTTTTCCAGAACCTCGGATTTGGATGATGACACAAATCATCCTGCAAGCCTGTGGCTGATGCATGAAAAAACCTGGGGCTTTTCGGATCAGCTGACCTATAAGAATGGTAATCATACCATTATCGGTGGTTATGATTACTACAAGGACGCCATGAACAAATATCAGGATCAATATACTCCTAACATGAGAGGTACGGTTGATAATAAGGCGTTCTTTATCCAGGATCAGATGCAGTTCGGCCAGTGGGGCTTTACGCCCGGCGTGCGCTTCTCCAAGCATTCCGAATACGGTAATAAAACGACGGGCAGCGGTGTATTATCCTATAAATTTAATGATCTAACCAATATGTATGTTTCCTACAAGGAGTTTTTCCGCGCTCCCTATCTGTATGAGCTGTATAATCCGTATTACGGCAGTGAAAGGCTGAATCCTGAGGAAGGCAAGACCAAGGAAATTGGCTTCAACACGCGCATTGATAACAAAACGACCTTTTCTGCCCATTACTTCCGTACGGATTCCGATAATCTGATTGGCTTTAACAGCGCCACCTGGAAGTACTACAATGCCGGTGCGGAAAAAATCAAGGGCTGGGATGTGCAGCTGAATAAGCAGTTTGACGAGCATTTTAGCGCTACTGCTGCCTATACCCATATTTATATTCCTGCAACATCAGCTTATAGTAACCCCAACCGTAATGGTTATATCCCCAAGGGACAATACGATTTGACCTTTAATTATGATGCCGAAAAATTCAATGGCAGCTTTAATGTTAAGGGCATTGTCGATCGCCCGGGTAACAAGAGCTATGAGGTTCAGGTGCAGGATACCTATAAGAGCATCTGGACAGCTAACCTTGCTTTGAACTATAAGCCTGTTAAAGGTATGAACGTGTTCTTTAAGCTGAATAATATCTTTGACCGTATGTATACCGACATGACCTATGATATGCGTAATCCAGGCGGTGCCGGTTGGTACTCCCAGCCAGGACGTAACTTTATCGCAGGCGTAGAGTATACCTTCTAAAATAATATTTTTTCATAACTCATACTCATTTTTCGTGGTGGCGTAGATTTATCTGCGCCGCCACACTCATATGTAAAGGATTTGATGAAGCTTTGAAAATTGCCTTTTTACATTTTAGTTACTGCTGTGGGCCGCAGGAGCAGAATACAAAAAAAATTCTGCAGGGTATGGAGCTTGCCCATCGGCATGGCGCGGATTGGATATTGACACCGGAAATGGCTTTGCAGGGATATCATATGATGCGCAATGATAAACCGTTTCAGCTTGTTTCTCTGACTAACGGTCTGCTGCAGCCATTTCAACAGGCGTGCAAAAGCTATAAACAACGCTTGTTTTTGGGGTGTGGCTTTTTGCAGGAGCGCGTTCCTAAAAACAGCTGCCTTGTCATTGATGCTGACGGACAGTACTACGACCAGCACAGTAAGGTTAAGGTAGTTCAATGGATAACAGAAAAATGGGCACATCCTGGTGAAGAATTTGCTGTATGGAGCCTTGATGATATTAAAACCGGCGTTTTGGTGTGCGCAGATGCCTATTTTGCAGAAAATGGTGAGCATCTTGCCGAGCATGGAGCAGAGCTGGCTGTGGTTATTGCGGCCTGGCCCCCCGGTGGACATGCAGGACCGCCGGAGGAGGCGTGGAAACGCTTAAGCAGATCTGCCGGTAATATTCCTGTACTGGTGTGCAACCAGACAGGGACTGAAGGCATGGATTGTAGTCATGCGCAAAGCGCTGCTCTTGCTAAGGGAGAGGTGCTTTTTACCTACGCGGGTGCTGAGGCTGTGCTACTGCTGGACTTTGATGAGCAGCGCAAGCAGATAAGCAGTACAAATTTTGAGGTTTTGCCTTATGCGTATCAGGATGTGTAGTCTTTGCCTGCTGTTGGAGCAACTGGCAGGGCAAAAAATTGCTGCAGCACAGGGTCGGTCTGTTAAGGATTTCGTTAAGTGCTGGGAGCTGGCGTATTTGGCGCGTTTGCAGCAAAGCCTGCGCTAGCAGCTAAAGCCACAGGAGAACAAGAGGAGATTGGCGATGTCTAAAATACTTTTTATAACCAACATGGAACCCCACAGTGTTGGCATGCGGGCCGCGTTAGCCAGCTTGAATAGCGGGCAGGAGCTCATTGAGGTCATCCAGCTTAACGATAGTGAAGCATGGACACCATATTGGCAAAAGAAAATCAGTGAAGCGTCCTTTTACCTTTGCACATGGATGGGTACGGGTCTTGGCTGCGCTTACTTAAAGCAGGCCTCTGCCTTCATGCAGCAGCATAGGATAGCGCATTTGTTTGATATCATAGATCCGGGTGAGGACAAACTGGATTATGGCATCGAGGCAGAGGATAAACAGATGCTGAAGCAGTATCTAAGCTGCAATGGCCTGGAAAATTACAAAAATCTCTGCCTGCTTCTTATAGCACGCTTTGTGGGTGTAACAGTTTCTTATGCACCGCCGCTGGCCTTGCCCTGGTGTGGCATTTATCATCCGCAGGAGAAAAAGCCATATGATGCTCTGGCGGATTATTTGGCAAGCAGGCATTTTGATGCTTCTAAACCAGTGATAGGCTTTATCTTCTCACGTGAGGATTGGCTTTGGCAGCGACTGGCATATCAGGACGAAATCATCAGGGCCGTGGAAAAACAGGGCTGCAACGTTATCGCGGTGTTTAGCACCACTATGCCTGACGAGCAGACAGGAGCGGTGAGTCTGGCAACAGCTTTGAAAAAATATTTTTATCATGATAGTAAGACCTGTATTGATCTACTTATCAATCCCTTTGTATTTTCGCTTACTGTGACAGGCTTTTTAAAATTACAGGATTTGCAGCAGCTGGGAGTACCTGTGCTGCAGATTGTCAACACATACATGCCTTATGCATGGTGGGATAAAAGCATGGTGGGATTGACGCCGAACGAGGTGTCTTATGCAGTGTGCATGCCTGAATTTGACGGAGCTTTGCATTCGGTTCCTGTTTCAACCAATGAGGAGGCAGCAGATGGTACCCACTACCGCAGACCATTGGTGGAACGCATTGATATGCTGGCACGCAAGGCGAAGAAGTACGCACTGCTGCGTCATAAGACTGCTAAAGATAAAAAGATAGCTATTGCTTTTCATAACTATCCTCCTACAAATTCCAATATCGGCAGTGCTGCCAGCCTTGATTCGATTGAAAGCATACGCCTGTTACTTGAGCAAATGCAAAAACAGGGCTATGTCGTTGAACATTTGCCGCCGGACAGCCAAAGCTTTGTGCAGGACATTACAGCTCATGCGACTAATGACAGGCGCTTTATTGCAGAAGCGCTTATAGAAAATGCAGATGGTAAGCTGCAAAAGGCTGCTTATGGCCGTTATTACGCAAGCTTGCCGCCAAAGGTGCGCGGGCAGCTTGAGCATGACTGGGGCAAAGCTCCTGGCGAGGTGTTTCGTTATGGTGATGTGCTGATTGTTCCTGGCATGCTTAACGG
Source organism: bacterium (assembly GCA_963588395.1). Taxonomy (GTDB): domain Bacteria; phylum Bacillota; class Negativicutes; order Acidaminococcales; family Acidaminococcaceae; genus Phascolarctobacterium_A. Next base: position 1,387 of record CAVAHH010000018.1, on the reverse strand, counting down.
TAATGTTTTTATTACAGTACAGCCACCGCGTGGCTTTGGCGATGACCCGGGCAAAATTTATCATTCTCCTGACTGCGCTCCCACGCATCATTATATTGGCTTCTATCATTGGCTACGTGATATCTGGGGTGCGGATGCTATGATTCATGTCGGTACGCATGGAAACCTGGAATGGCTGCCTGGTAAGGGTAACGCCATGAGCAATGCTTGTTATCCTGATATCTGCACGGGTGACATACCTAATATCTATCCCTATTGGATTACCTGCACAGGTGAGGGCATACAGGCTAAAAGACGCAGTGCTGCTTGCCTGATTAGTTATCTGTCCGCTCCTATGAGTAATGCCGGTACCTATGAAGAGCTGGCAGATTTGGAAAATCTACTGGAGGAGTACTGTCATTTTCAAAACGATGCCTCTGTCCAGCAGCTTGACAGCATCAAGAAAATGATCCGCTCTAAAGCTGCCGAATGTAATCTGGATGAAGAAATATGCGAGTCTGAGGCAGTTGATTTTACGGATTACGTTGCTAAGCTGCATAATTTTATTACAGATTTAAAGAATATGCAGATAAGCACCGGACTGCATGTTTTGGGCGTGCCACCGCAGGGGGAGGAGCTGACGGAATATTTATTGGCACTCACCAAGCTGGATAATGGTAAGGTTCCGTCGTTATTGAAGAATTTAGCGCGGATGCATGGCTACGATTATTACGAGCTTTTGGAAAATAGTAGCGAGCTTTTACCGGATAAATCTATGACCTTTGGCATGCTTGTGGATAAAATTATAGATCAGGCTGTAGAAGCGATAAAAATATTGCAGAGTGATGCATTTACGATTGCAAGTATAGATAAGGTATGGCAGTTGCCGTGGACTGTCGGGCTTCATGGAGAGCTTCGGCAGAATTTCCTTGCTTCCTTAGAATACATCTGCACGCACATTGCTCCCAATTTGCTTTTGACCACCCTAGAGCAGCAAAATACGCTGGCGGCTTTAAATGGCAGTTATATTGACCCTTGTCCCAGCGGTGCTCCTACCAGTGGTGGCGCAGACCTTTTACCTACAGGGCGCAATTTTTATAGTATAGATCCACGTTGTCTGCCGACAAAACCAGCCTGGGAAATCGGCAGACAGATGGCTGAAGACGTCATCAGCCGCTTTATCAGCGAGGAGGGCAGATATCCTGAAAGCGTAGGGATTATTTTGTGGGCAACGAGTAATTTACGTAATCACGGACAGTGCTTAGCAGAATTTTTATATCTCATGGGATTGCGGCCCGTGTGGCAGCGAGGGAGCCAGCGTGTTGTAGATTTAGAGGTTATTCCGCTTGAGAAGCTGCAAAGGCCGCGTGTGGACGTGACAGGACGTATTAGCGGTCTCTTTAGGGAT
>CAVAHH010000017.1:0-13944 GCA_963588395.1 bacterium | reverse complement strand
GTGCGCCGATATCGTTTGCCAGGGTAGGTTGGTAACCTACTGCAGAAGGCATACGGCCGAGCAATGCGGATACTTCGGAACCAGCCTGAATGAAACGGAAAATGTTATCGATAAAGAGCAGTACGTCCTGGCCGCCAACATCACGGAAATATTCCGCCATGGTCAGACCGGTCAGACCAACACGCATACGTGCTCCAGGAGGCTCGTTCATCTGGCCGTATACAAGAGCGGTCTTGTTGATAACGCCAGATTCCTTCATTTCGCCCCACAGATCGTTGCCTTCACGGGTACGTTCGCCAACGCCTGCGAATACGGAATAACCACCGTGAGCAGTTGCGATGTTATGGATCAGCTCCATGATAATAACGGTTTTACCTACGCCGGCACCGCCGAACAGACCAATCTTACCGCCCATAGCATACGGAGCGATAAGGTCTACGACCTTAATGCCGGTTTCCAAAATTTTAGTAGCTGTAGCCTGTTGGTCAAAGCTCGGTGCCGGTCTATGAATAGGCCAGTGATCAGCAGCTTCAACCGGGGTATCGTCATGGTCTACAGTCTCTCCGAGCACGTTGAAGATACGACCCAGTACGCCGGGGCCTACCGGAACGCTGATAGGAGCGCCGGTATCTACCACTTCCATGCCACGAACAAGGCCATCGGTGGAGCTCATAGCAACAGCACGGACAATGTTATTGCCGATGTGCTGCATAACCTCTGCGGTCAGGTGGATTTTTACCTTACCCTCGTCGGTGGTGCCATCGATATGCAATGCGTTCAGGATAGCGGGCATGCTTTTCGGAGGGAACTCTACGTCGATAACAGGGCCTACAACTTGTACGATTCTACCTGTATTCAAGGTTTTAGCCTCCCTACGAATTATATCAGATTAATTTTGTGCCTGCTTCAGGGCTTCTACGCCGCCAACGATTTCGTTCAGCTCGCGGGTAATGGAAGCCTGACGTGCCTTGTTGTAAGACAGCTCCAGGTTTTGTACCAGCTTGCCGGCGTTGTCGGTAGCAGAGCTCATAGCAGTCATACGGGAACCCAACTCGCTGGCAGCAGATTGTACCAGTGCAGCGTAGACAACGGTCTCCAGGTACTTGGGTGCAAGAACCTGCAGCGTTTCGTCCTCATCGGGCTCAAAAATAAAGCTTGCGCTTGCCTTGCCACTTTCCTTTACAGGGGGCTCTACCGGCAGAATCTTTTCGCTGGTAGGAGTTTGGGACAAAGCAGTTTTGAAAAGAGTGAATACGATATGCAGTTCATCGAAATGCTCATCAGCAAATTGTTTGATTGCGTCCTGGGCAATTTCTACAGCATTCGCATAGGTGGGTCTGTCAGAGTAGCCAAAGTGACTGCTCAGCACCTTATAGCCGCGGCGATTGAAGAAGTCACGCGCCTTACGGCCGCTAGTGATAATGACTACGTCATGCTCACATTCGGAAATCTCCGCAACAGCTTTTTTCAAAGCGTTGGAACTATAAGCGCCTGCCAGACCTTTATCAGAGGCGAGCACCAGATAACCAACTTTTTTAACATCACGATGTTGAAGCAGCGGGTGTTTTTTGGCACTTAAGCCTGCAAGGATGCTCGGATCGCTCACAACGCTGGATAACACCTCTTTGATCTTGATGGCATAAGGACGGCTTGCTGCAGCTTTTTCCTGCGCTCTTCTGAGGCGGGCAGCCGCAACCATCTTCATTGCCTTCGTGATCTTGCCAATGTTACCTACACTTTTCATGTGGCGATGAATCTCGCGTGCAGTAGCCATTAGTTAATCACCTACCTTCACTAACAAAGGTTTCCTTGAACTCGGCGATTGCTTTCTTCAGAGCTTCTTCGTTCTCATCGGTGATTTTCTTGGTTTTGATGATATCTCCGCCAACTTCCGGATGATTTGCTTCCATGAAGTCCAGGAATTCTTTTTCGCAGCGGGTTACTTCTTTAACTGCTACGTCATCCAGATAGCCTTTGGTACCAAGGTAGATAGCCATAACCTGTTTTTCAACAGACAGCGGGCTGTACTGGCCTTGCTTCAGAACCTCGGTCAGACGTTGGCCGCGGTCAAGCTGAGCCTTGGTGGCTTTATCAAGGTCAGAAGCAAACTGGGCAAATGCTGCCAGCTCGCGGAACTGAGCCAGATCCAGACGTAAGGTACCTGCAACCTGCTTCATAGCCTTAATCTGAGCAGCACCACCTACACGGGATACAGACAGACCGGAGTTGATAGCCGGGCGGATACCGGAGTAGAACAGCTCGGATTCCAGGAAGATCTGACCGTCGGTAATAGAAATTACGTTGGTCGGAATGAAGCCGCCTACGTCGCCTGCCAGGGTTTCGATGATCGGCAGCGCGGTGATAGAACCACCCTTAAGCTCATCGTTCAGCTTAGCAGCGCGCTCCAGCAGACGGGAGTGCAAATAGAATACGTCGCCAGGATATGCCTCGCGTCCTGGAGGACGGCGCAGCAGCAGGGACATTGCGCGGTAAGCAACAGCGTGCTTGGACAGATCGTCATATACGCACAGAACGTCTTTGCCCTGATCCATGAAGTATTCTGCCATGGTTACGCCGGCATACGGAGCCAGGTATTGCAGCGGAGCGGAGTCTGCAGCAGTAGCGGCAACGATGATGGTGTATTCCATAGCGCCGTGTTGTTCCAGAGTGCGGACAATACGGGCAATGTTAGAAGCCTTTTGGCCGATAGCTACATAAATGCAGATAACGCCCAGGCCCTTTTGGTTGATGATGGTATCGATTGCAACAGCAGTCTTGCCGGTGCCGCGGTCGCCGATGATCAGCTCGCGCTGGCCACGTCCGATAGGAACGAGGGCATCGATACATTTAATACCGGTCTGCAGCGGGGTATCTACGGACTTACGGTCTGCAATACCATGTGCAGGGGATTCAACCGGACGATGCTCGGCAGCAGCGATGTCGCCTTTGCCGTCGATAGGATCGCCGATAGCACTTACTACACGGCCCAGCAGGTTTTCACCTACAGGAACCTCCATGATGCGGCCGGTACGGCGAACAACGTCGCCTTCCTTAATCTTGGTTTCGCCACCCATAAGTACGATACCAACGCTGTCCGGGTTCAGGTTCAATACCATGCCGGATACATTGTGGGGCAGCTCAACCAGCTCGCCGGCCATTGCATTTTTCATACCGATAACGGTTGCGATACCGTCACCGATCTTTTCTACGATACCAACTTCTTCCAGATCAGCATCCACATTGTAATTCTCCAGCTTAGCGCTGAGAGCATCACCGAGGGCTTCCGGTTTGGTGTACTCATGAACGTCGATGCCGCTCAGAGCAACTTCCATTTTCTTCAGCTTACGCAGTGCGGAAGCGTCGAATACCTTATCGCCAACTTGAACGATGATACCGCCGAGAATAGACGCGTCAACCTTCTTGTTCAGGAAGATTTCGCGGCCGAGCTTCTCGGTCAGAATTGCAGAAATGGATTGATACTCAGCTGCTGACAATTTCTTGGCAGTAGTAACATTAACATCTAACAGCTCTTTAATGGAGCCCAGATCAATTTTGAAGTCGGACAATTGTTGCTTAATCAAAGCAATATTTTCTTCTGTCTTCATGTTGTACCAATCACCTCCGAATACCGGCTTCTTGCCTGCTGCTTCGCACTGCAGCGGCACATTATCCGGCCTAATAGGGAAAGCAGCAAATTTATTTCATGATAGAATCAACGATTTTGCTTGCCATTTGTTTGTCTTCTTCAGAACCCAACTTTTGTTCTACGATCTTGCTAGCAGCAATCATGGACAGGTTGATAACCTGGGCACGGACTTCGTCCATAGCCTTTTTCTTTTCCAAAGCAATTGCTTCCTTAGCAGTTGCGACAACCTGATCTTGTTCAGCTTTGGTGTCAGCCATGATCTTGTCATGAGCAGCCTGAGCAGTTTTGCGGGCAGCATCAACAATAGCTTGAGCTTCCTGTTTTGCTTCGGCCAGTTTAGCAGCATATTCAGCCTTAACTGCTTCAGCATCAGTTTTTGCTTTTTCTGCAGCTTCCAGGTCGCTTGCAATTTTGTTCTTACGTTCATCCATAATCTTGCATACGGGTTTGTAAGCAAATTTTGCAAGTACAAAAACCAAAATCAAAAAGTTCAGGATCTGCGCGATAAGTGTTGCATTGAAGTTAACCAATTATAGCACGCTCCTTTTTTGTAAAATCTTGCAAAATAAAATTATTTAATGAACGGGTTAGCGAATACCAGAACGATAGCGATTACATAGCACAGGATAGGCATGGATTCGATCAAGCCTACGCAAACCAGCATGTTGGTGAAGATCTTACCTGCTTCTTCCGGCTGACGAGCCATGGATTCGATGGATTTGCCGCACATGTTGCCGTTACCGATACCAGCGCCAGCAGCTGCACCAAGGCAAACAAGGCCTGCACCGATTACGGATGCAGCAGTAATGATTGCATTTTCAGACATTTGTTTCATCCTTTCAAATAATGAATTTTAAATTTTAGCTTTGCAAAGCTTAGTGTTCGTCATGGCTAGCAAATGCCAGTGCATAGCTGCCCAGAGACAAAATGGTAAAGATAAAAGCCTGAACGAAGCCAATGAACAGGGAGAACATTACCCACAGTTCAGGAATAACCCACGGAGACAGCTGATACAATACGATCAGCAGAATTTCGCCTGCCAGGATGTTACCAAATAGACGAAGAGCCATGGTCAGCGGTTTAGTCACTGCATCCAGAAGATGCAACGGCAAAAATGCCGGACTCGGGCTGATAAAATGTTTAAAGTGGCCGATACCTTGTTTCATCACACCAACGCAATACGCGCTAAACGCAATTAGCAAAGAAAGCGCAAAGCAGGTATTAATGTCGTTGGTAGGCGAAGTCCAGTGAACGCCAATCTGCGGGAGAACGATACCCAGCTCATTTGCTACCAGGATAAACATAAACAGGGTAACAATGAACGGTGCCATAAATTTACGGCCTTTAGTTCCCAGATTGTCTTGCATCAGACCGTTCAAGAAATCAAGAATGATCTCCATAGCATTTTGCAGTCCGGAAGGAACCATTTTGGGGTTCTTACAAACCAAAAGGAACAGAACGAAGACGATTGCCATGGTTACCCAGGTCATGTACATGGTCTGCATGTTAACCTCACCTAAGAAGGTAGATTGGGTAAGGTAATGGATAATCTCTCCGGATTTTTCTGCACCTTCAGCTGCTGCATTTCCCATTTTTACACACTCCTTTCTTCACGCCCTCTCATTTTGATGTTGGTACGCGATAAATATTAGATTTAGAATAAAGAATATATGTATCAGAAGAAACCCGCCAAATGCACCATGCACAGCAAGCTTCAACCTTAACATCGCGATAACGAAGGCCGCTGCCGCAGCCACACGGCCCCAGCGGAAGCGCTTCATAATTTTGAGCCCCTGCTTGGGGGCGTCAACATAGGGAAGAGATTTTTTTATCCCCAAAAACAAGATAGATAAATCTATAGTGCCGGCCAGCACGCCGCACAGCACGCCGTAGGCAAAGGCACTTTGCAGCCACAAGAGCAGCACCGCGGCAACCACGAGCGCGCAAAAGGCTATGCGTGCGACAAAGGCGTTGCCGCCATCCTTGGCTATAGAAGTCAAATCAAAATTACTTTTCATCCTTTTTTTCCTGGTCATCCCTTGACAGGACGCTACGCTTAATCAGGTTATAGTAGGTCATAGCCAGCGAAACAACTGCCAGCGCGATGCACAGACCGCGCATGGTGTGGTCACCGGTGGCAAAATAATTATCCAGCCAGTCACCGCCAAAATACGCCAGCAAAAAGTCAAACACTGCCATAAACGCCAGCGAGGACACTGTTGCCAGTGCTTCAAGCATCCGCATATGTTCCTTGTCCGGTCCATTGTTCGTCATGCTCTATCACCCCGGCAGAATTCACAAATTAAACATATTTGCCCTTTTAATTTTAATATTTTTCACAGTTTTTGTCTATGCTTTACTTGTAAATTCGGGTAAATTTTCTACTGCAAAGCCATTTTTCTTTAAAATAGCACGGATAATGCGTTCGCAGGCCTGGCCGTCGCCATAAGGATTGGCAGCCTCGGCCATGCTGCGGTAATGCGCCGCATCGTCTAAGAGCGCGTTGGTTTCGCGCAGAACGTCGTCATAGGCAGTGCCTACAAGCTTTACAGTGCCTGCCTCTACGGCCTCAGGACGCTCGGTGGTGTCACGCAGCACCAAAACAGGCTTGCCAAGTGCAGGTGCCTCCTCCTGGATGCCGCCGCTGTCCGTCAGCACGATGTCCACCTTCGCCATAAGGTTGGCAAAGGGCTCGTATTCCATGGGTTCAATCAGGTGCACCCTGTCCAAATGTCCCAGCTCCTGGCTAACGATTTCGCGCACCTTGGGGTTTTTATGTACAGGGAAGATGGCTTCAACGTCATGATGCGTTTCCAGCACGCTTTTCAGCGCACGGTACACATGACGCATAGGCTCGCCCAGGTTTTCACGGCGGTGGGTCGTCATCAAAATCAAGCGATGACCGCTGGCAAACACCTTGTTAAACTCCTCGTCCTCAAAGCGGTAGCCGGCCTTAACCGTTGTCTGCAAGGCATCGATAACAGTGTTGCCCGTCACAAGTATTGCGTCAGGATCCACGTTTTCCCGCAGCAGATTGGCCTTGCTGGTAGTTGTGGGCGCAAAGTGCATATCTGCAATGGCACCCGTCAGCTTGCGGTTCATTTCCTCGGGATAGGGAGAGTACTTGTTGCCTGTGCGCAGGCCTGCCTCCACGTGTCCCACAGGGATCTGAGCGTAAAACGCAGCCAGCGCCCCTGCGAAAGTTGTCGATGTATCGCCGTGCACAAGCACCATATCAGGCTTAGCCTCCTCCATAACAGGCTTGAGGCCCATGAGCGCACGGGTAGTAACGTCGTACAGGGTTTGTCCTGCCGACATAATATTCAAATCATAGTCAGGCGTAATGCCAAACAGCTCCAGCACCTGGTCCAGCATTTCGCGGTGCTGCGCCGTAACGGCCACAACAGGCTCTATGTAGTCCGGGTAGCGGCGCATAGCCAGCACCAGCGGACACATCTTTATAGCCTCCGGACGCGTGCCGAAGACCGTCATAAGTTTAAGCTTCTCCACGGCTTCTTCCTCCCTTTTATCTGTCGTTCAGAATACCGATTTTTTTAGCACCAACCGCCACTGCCGTAATAATCACAGCAATAATAAGGGCGGCGTAAAACCCATCAAACTCTGCCCACAGCACGGCAGCAATACCCAGCACGGCGCTGATGCCGTACATCAAAAGCACTGCCTGCTTCTGGTTCATGCCCATCGCCAGCAGGCGGTGATGCAAGTGTCCCTTATCCGGCTGGAAAATGGGGCGGCCGTTGCTGTAGCGGCGCATGATAGCAAAGGCAGTATCCATAATGGGCAGCCCCAGCGCGATCGCAGGCACGATCAGCGCCACGGTGGCAGCCGTCTTGACAGCGCCGTAAACCGAAATCGCTGCCAGCATATAACCGATAAACATGCTGCCCGTGTCTCCCATAAAGATGGTGGCAGGATTAAAATTGTAGCGAATAAAGCCGATAATGCCGCCGGCTAAGGCCGCGGTCATCACGGCGATATGGTAATAGCCCATCTGCACGGCAACCAAGATAACGGTGAGCGAAGCAATGGCCGATACACCGGCTGCCAGACCGTCCAGGCCGTCAATCAGGTTAACGACGTTAGTAAAGCTGATTACCCAGAAAATCGTCAAGGGTACGGATATAAACCACTCATTGAGATAAAAATAGCCGCCAAAGGGATTATTCACCCATTCGATACGGATATCAAAGGCAACTAATACGCAGGCAGCAAAAATCTGCCCCAGCAGCTTCACCTTGGCAGGAAGCTGATACTTGTCATCTAGTACGCCTACAACGACAATAACCGTACCGCCCACCAAAATTCCTACTATGTCCTTCGTCATCTCCAGACTCGCTACTGCGGCAATCATAAAGGCAATATAAATAGCCAGGCCGCCAAGACGGGGCATAATCTTCTTATGCACCTTGCGGTTATCGGGCTTGTCAATCGCACCGATCTTAAAGGCTAATGTTTTTATATAAGGGGTAAGTATGTAGCTCACCAGAGCGGCAAGCAAAAAGGGAAAACCATAAGCACTTAACATTGATTTCTTTCTCCACCAGAATCTGATTCCGCGCACGCGAAAAAAAACACAACTTCCTATTCCTTATATAGTATAACATTTTTGACACTTGCGTCAATTACTTTTGTTACAAAAATAAATTATCTAATTGCCCGTTTAGTCAGAATTTGAGCTTTTTAGCCTAGCGCACTTATGCCTGTTCATTATAACATTAATAACGGTAGTGTTATATAGTTTTTCGGCATATAAGCTATGTGAAATAGGAATGTAAGAACATCCTACAGCTTCTGCCCCTGCTGTTGCAAAAACGCCGCCAGATATTTTTCCAGCAGGGCAACAGCCGGCACGCTCCCCGGCTTGGGGTACTTATGCGTAAGCTTGTAGATAACGCGCTCCGGCGGCTCTTCAATAATATGGTAGATTTGGTATTTTTGCGTCTTCTGAAACTCGCGCGCCATCGACAGCGGCACAATGCTCCAGGCATCCTCGTCCTCCATCAGCTGCAATATCAACGCCGCCGTGTCCACATGCAGCTTGTGGCGTGCCACCGCCGGCCACCAATGCTCGTGCCAGCTGTGAAAGGACGGGCTCCAGTCAATATAAAATTCCTTCGTCGGGTCCAGCTCGCTGACGCTGATGCTGCCGATTTCGGTGCGGCCTGCACCCTCGCAGCGCTTAATGAGCACCATTTTTTCGTGCATAACCGCCTGCGTTTTGATATTGCGCAAAAGCAGCGGCCGCAGCACAAAGCCCACGTCAATTTCCTGCTTGTCCAAAAGCGTGTAAATCTCGTTAGACTGGTGCGTGCGTATGCGCAGGCTCAGGTTCATCTCGCTGCAATGCATCAGCTGGCGGTACAGCGGCGGGAACAGGTAAATATTTAAGCTGTCGACGCTGGCAATGGATAGATAGTGGCGTTCATTGCTCCGCGCCAGGCGGTTGGTGTCCTTCAAAAGCGCCAGCCAGCGCTCCGCTATCGGGATAAACTCCTCGCCCTTGCGTGTGAGCGTAACCGACTGCCGTCCCTGATGCCGCACCACGAGCGTAGCGCCGAACTCCTCCTCCAAAGCCTTCAGGCGGTGGCTCACGGCCGACTGCGTCAGATACAGCTCATCCGCCGCCTTAGAAATCGTCCCTGTGCGCACTATAGCCAAAAACGCACTTATTGTTTGTAAATTCATCCTGCTGTCGCCCCACTCTGCTTACTCGTCACAAAACATCATCTGTACTACTATAACAGGCCCTTTACCAAGGCCGCAAAAACCTCTTGTAGCACAATTTTACTATATATTATTGATTGTAGCAATGACCGTTACAACAAAAGCCAAAGAGCAGGTGCACTTAGCTTTTCAGGTAAATACTTTCAGATATATCTTATAAACTACTCCAATTTTCGATTTTTATCAGATATAACTGATAAAAATGCCGTTTTACGCTTGTAATTAAGATATATCTGAGATATTATATGCTTAGTGAGGTGATTACAATGATTTCCAGAAACACTTATATAGAAAAAATCCGTCCTTTTATCAATAGTGACTTAATAAAAATTTTGACAGGTATCCGCCGCTCCGGTAAATCCGTCATGCTGGATTTAATAAAGCAGGAGCTTCTAGCATCGGGTGTCACGGAAAAGCAGTTCGTTACTTTTAATTTTGAAAATATGAGCTTTGCCCATCTTTGCCACGCACAGGCACTGCGCGATGAGATTATCCGCCTCAGCAAGGGTATTTCCGGAAAGCTTTATCTTTTCTTCGACGAAATCCAGGAGGTACAGGATTGGGAAAAATGTATCAATTCACTACGTGTGGAGCTAAACTGCGACATTTATATCACAGGCTCTAACGCCAAGCTGCTTTCCGGCGAGCTGGCAACCTATCTGGCAGGCCGTTATGTAGAATTTATTATCTATCCCTTTTCCTTTGCAGAATTTTTGGCACTCTATAACACGATATACCCTGATACAGACAAAGCAGTAGCCTTCAAAAAATATCTCCATTTTGGCGGTATGCCTTATCTGGCAGCATTACGCTATGATGAAGCTGCCTGCAGACAGTATTTGCAGGACGTATATAACTCCGTAGAGCTTAAGGATATCGTAAAACGCAACAGCATCCGTGATATAGATATGCTCGAGCGCATTCTGGCTTATATTACGGCTAACATAGGCAATATTTTTTCCGCCAACGTAATTGCAAAATATTTAAAGAGCGAAGGCCGCAGCATGGCAGCCGAAACAATCATTAATTATATCAAGGCCTGCACCGATGCGTTCTTATTCTACCAGGTTAAGCGTCAGGATGTACAGGGGAAAAAGCTGCTTGCTATCAACGAAAAATATTATGTCGCCGATCACGGCATACGTGAAGCAGTCTTTGGCGGTAATATGAAGGACATAAACCTGGTTTTAGAAAACATCATCTATATGGAGCTTTTACGCCGTGGATACAAGGTTTATGTCGGCAAGGTTGATACCAAGGAAATCGATTTTATCTGCGAAAGGCAGCAGCAGAAAATTTATATACAAGTAGCCTATATTTTGGCCTCCCCGGAAACTATTGAGCGCGAATTTGGCGTATATAACGGCATCAATGACAATTATCCCAAATATGTGCTTTCGCTTGATGAGTTTGACATGAGCCGCAACGGCATCATACACAAAAACATCAGGGATTTTTTGCTGGAGGAAATCTAAAAAAAGCATACAGCGAACATTTCACATCTTGTTTGCTGTATGCTTTCTTGTACTTATGTTAAAATGTATTTTGTAGGTGCTTCCATAACGGTAGGCGGTTAGCCCTCTGCTTTACGAAATCCACTAGCTGGAAATTGTAAGACGGAGGGAGGTGTTATTGATGGATATACTTGAGGTTATTGCTTTGCTGAGCCTATGCATAGCTTGCATTAAACTTGGTATGGATATCAAGAAAAACCCAAAAAAATAACCGCCCTGTCTGCAAACGCGCGGTTATTTTCATAACTAGTCGTCCAGGCTAACCGTCTATCGGAAGCACCTTTTCTATTGATAGTATAGCACCTATGCAGGCGCTTAGCAAGGCTACATGCAAAATTTCACATTTACAGCAGCAACAGCATAACTCAAAAATACAGTCCCCCAAAAATATCGACGCAGCGTACGCAATCGACGCAACCCAGAGCCAGTCTGCATCCTACGCGTACGCTTTTCTTCTTTTTGCAAGACCTGCGTCGATATTGCTGCTTCTGAAGGCTTTAGCGCTTCACTCCAGCAGCTGTACTGGCGACCCTATGACAGCAAGAAAAGCTCGATAATTAAAGTAAATTTTCAGAAAAGCGTGTATTTTCTCTTGATTTTGGGTGATTTATTGATTATGATATAACTAGGTCGTTTGACCAAATTTAATTTTAGAAAGGAAGTTTTATATTGACAAACACCAACGGAATTTTTCAGCCACCACCTCAGCCTGCCAAAGCAGCTGCCCTGCAGACAATGTCGATGCCGGAGCTGTACGACACTGCTTTTTACCTGCCGCCGCCGATTATTGACGGGCTGCTCTATAACGGTCTATCAATTTTGGCAGGCTCGCCCAAAATCGGCAAATCCTTCTTTGTCCTGCAGCTTGCCTACCATGTAGCCAGGGGCGATATGTTTTTCAACTACCGGACCAACAAATGCGGCGTGCTTTATCTGGCGTTAGAGGACAAGTTTTACCGTCTGCAGCAGCGCCTGAGCAAAATGTTCGCCTTAGATGCCGCACCTGACCTGCATATGGCTGTAGCAGCAAACACCCTAGACAACGGCTTAGACGAGCAGCTCGAAGAGTTTATCACTGCCAATCCTCTCGTCAAGCTCGTCATTATCGACACCATGCAAAAAATCCGCAGCAAGGCAGATGAACAGCTCAGCTACGGCCGTGACTATAACACTGTCGGCCACTTAAAGGAGCTGGCAGACAAGCACAACATCTGCCTGCTCGTCGTGCATCACACGCGCAAGCAGCCGTCGGAGGATATCTTTGAAAAAATCTCCGGCACTAACGGCCTTTTGGGCTCTGCTGACGGCGCTATGATTTTAACAAAAGAAACCAGGACTACGGATATCGCCACGCTCGACATCGTCGGCCGTGACCAGGCGGACCAACAGCTGACGCTGAAGTTCAACAGAACATCCTGCCAATGGGAGCTGGTCAAGGCAGAGGTCGAAGCTCCCAAAGCAGCGGCTGACCCCCTGCTGGAAACAATCGCGCAGTTCATTACGCCCAAGCGCCCCTCCTGGAGCGGTACGGCGACAGAGCTTGCCAGCGCCCTGAATGTAAATATGGCTGCCAACAGCCTGACGCGCAAGCTCAACACCTCTGCCGCACAGCTAGAGCATGATTACGGCATCTGCTACCACACAGGGCGCAGCCACCTGCAAAAAAGCATCATCCTCAAGCTTTTAGCAAAACAGGACGCACAGGCTGCCTGAAGCGACGCGCCGCAAGGCGCATGCTGTCTGCGTTGCGTCGCTTGCGTACGCTGCGTCGATATTTATAGGGACAGGTAATTTTTGCTGTCTTTTATAAAACAAAAGCATACAGCGAACTTTTCACATCTCGTTTGCTGTATGCTTTCTTATACTTGTGTTAAAATATATTTTATAGGTGCTTCCATAACGGTAGGCGCAACATTTCACAATTTACATATTACTCAAGGATAAAAACATCTAACTCATCTGTATTATGAATAATTTGCTTTTTATCAATATTTAAAAATTCACATAACTCAACACTGCCATGAAAAGCAATAGCAGCCTCTTTACTCAAAGCAGCATTAATATACCCTCCTAATTTATCAAATTTATCAAAATAAGCATTCATTTCAGCAATCATGTTTTTTGCTTTTTCATTTAATGAATCAATTAAATCATCATATTCTCGTTGCATTTTCGCAATAAGCTGTTTTTCTTTGTCTCCAAAATATTGCTTGCTTATTTGTAATGCACCTTTAGCAACTGCAGAGCCAATAATAGCCCCTAATACAGGAATAGGTATAATTGTCTGGCCAATCGCCGCACCTATTGAAGCCAGACCTGCCTCTACACTTAAAGCACATGCACTATCGGCAAATTCCTCATAGCTCATTGAGCCATGTTTATAGCTATAAGCTAAAGAAGCTATTCCAACCATGGTACTTACAGCCGCCCCTGCAAAGGGGGCCGAGAAATGCCCTATTTTAGTAAGTCCATAAATACTTAAGCCGGAAATTCCACCTTTTAATCCATTTTTGGCAAAATCATAGCCAATTTCTTTCCAATCCTCTAAAGTAAATTCTGTTATTTTTTTCCCGTTTTTGAGTTTAGCATAAACTTTTACTCCTACAGCCACACCACCTGATATCGCAGCCGATATGGCACCATATTTTATTGCTTCACCTAACGAAGCATCTGTTATATGCTGAGCACTCTCATTTTTTTTATAAGCATCTTCCTCTATCTCTTTCACTTTCTCAGAATTTATCTTTTTAAATTCTTCTTCGCGTGCACGTAATGTATTATCAAGATTACCTAATTGAACTTCCTTATAAGTAGATTCACCTGGATGTACAACTTCAAAAATTTTTTTCCCTGTTGTTGTTTCCACCTGATTAATAAAATTTCTTAGTCTAGATACTGCTTTATTGCTTAATTCTACACTACTATCTTCACTATACACTCTACGTAGTAAATCGTATTGATCTTTTGGTATATGATAATAGCCAGACTCAGTAAAATCTTTATATTTGTCTAAATGTTTTAATATATGCTGTAAACTAT
>CAVAHH010000016.1:0-14096 GCA_963588395.1 bacterium | reverse complement strand
CTGTAATGCCTGGTATTAAGGGTTCCGGCACTGCGATTAATATAAAGGATAAATCCTCGGATCAATTTTATCTGGATGCTCAGCTGGCTAAGGATTTAACCTTTAGCTGGGGACGTAATCATAGCGAGGTGAAGTATCAAAGCGGCACCTTTAACAATTTTGTGCCTGGGATGACTAAGCTGTCCCAATACAACAGCACCTATAACAGCTACTTCCTGGCTTATGATAATAAGGATAATGGCTGGAAGACGGTTTTAGGCTATAATACCATGGACTTAAGTTGCCTGCCGTTAAAGGGTGGCAGCTATAGCAAGTATGATGGCTATAATGCTAATTTTGATGTGCAAAAACGCTTTAATCTTAATAAAAGGGATAGTCTTATCCTTGGCGTAAACGCCAACAGGGAGTCTATGCAGACACAGACCACCGTCTTTAATAAGGCTGCCAGAAACAGTTATTCCGCATATCAATCCTGGGATGTACATACAAGCGATGCCTTTGAACTGATTTTGGGCCTGCGCGAATATTATGTAGGCAGTAACCAATATTATGACAGTGATTTCCAATTACTGCCGCAGGTTCAAGGTATTTATAAGGCTAACGATATTTCTAACTACTATTTTAATGTCGGTAAGTCCTTTGAGATGCCTGGTATTAGCAGCACCTTCTACTATAACAGCAATTACAGCATTAACACAGCTTTAAAGCCGCAATCAGGCTGGACCTATGAGTTTGGCTATAAGGTTGATGATGGTACGACTGCTTTTTCGGCTGATGTGTTCCATATGAAAATTAAAGACAAGTTCTTCTGGGACAAGGATAGCGAAGGCAATAACATCATGCGTAACCGTGACAAATGGGAAAACACCGGTCTGGAGCTGAGCTATAAGCAAAAGCTGGATGAAAATTGGTCGGCAAATATTGGCTGGACCCTGCAAAATCCTAAGGCCTGCTCAAAGGGCGTATGGTCTCAGGATACTGCGAAAAATATTCTCAATTTGGGTGCCGACTTCCATAAGGGCAAATTTGACTGGAATACAAGATTGTTTGCTTACCTTGACAGAGAGATTGCTTACTATAATGCAGAGCATACGAGCAGCAAAATCCATGATCATAATTTGAAAAATAGCATTGACGTTGCTATGACCGTTACCTACAGACCTACTACCAAGGATACCTTTAGGGTAGCTGCTGCCAACCTGCTTAACAGAGATGACGCACTCAACAATTATGAGTACAAAACAATGCCCCGTAATGTATTGTTTACCTACGAAAGAAGCTTTTAAGCAATAATCTTCCTCACTAAACTCCTTTGAAGAAGACGGAGCAGAGCAACATCTGCTTCGCCTTTTTCATATGCCAAACTGCTATAATTCCGCAAGCGCTTATGACCTGGTAATCGTGCTATAATAGCTATGCTGATTAAAAAACAAGGGATGATGTATATGTTACCATTAAAATATCAAAAATTACTTGCTACACTGCTGTTATGCTTGGGCCTTTTGCTGGCGCTTGCAGGTTGCGGCAGTGAGGCTGTGCAGCAGCAAAATCAGGCTGCTGCCTACAGCGTTACCGACTCGCAGGGATATACGCTGCGCTTTAAGGAAAAACCACAGCGTATTATATCTATGTCCATCAGCACCGATGAAATTCTAATTGACCTTGTAGCACCTAAGCGTATTGCAGCACTCTCTTACCTGGTTGATGATCCGGGAATTTCCAACGTGGTCGAACGGGTACAGAGCATTGGCGGCAGAATTGACGGCAGAAGCTCGGAGGCTGTTATGGCTTTGCGCCCGGATTTGATTTTAGTGCCGGATTTCGTTAAACCGGAGATGATTCAAACACTGCGTGACATGGATTTAAAGGTCTACGTCTATAAAACACCAAAGAGCATGGAGGACGTGCGTCAGTGTATCCGCTTTCTGGCTGCTGCTGTGGGCGAAAAGGAGCGCGGGTATATGATGGTTGAGGCCATGGACGAGCATTTGCAGAAGGTGCAGGCAAAAATAGGCAAAATAGCGGAAGACAGGCAAAAACGTATAGTTTTTACCCGCACTAACGGTGCCTATTATAGTCCTGAATCATCGTTTAATGATGTATGCAGATTCGCCCAGGTGCGCAATGCCTTAGCGGAGCTTCATTATGATAAAGCAGGCTTTGTGAATCAGGAGGCTGTAGTAAATTTGGATCCGGACGCATTTATACTGGCCGGCTGGAATTATGATGGTAAGCACGACCCCAAGCAGATGGAGGACGAAGTGCTGCAAAACCCTGGCTATCAGACGACTACGGCGGTAAAGAATAAAAAGGTGTATACCTTACCCGGAAGGCACATGCTGAGCGTATCGCAATATATGGTAAACGCGGTGGAGGATTTGGCAGAGGCCGTCTATGAAAAATAAGTATAGCACTGGTGGGGGCTGAAAAGCTGCCTGCCGGTGCTATTTTTTGCAGAGAAACATTGATTGTAAATTTGCTGTAAAAGCAAAAAATATGCTTGACTGTATGAACAGTTTATAGTTTATACTAGCATCAGTTCAGTCAAAGAAGCTTTTGACTAGATCTTCATAATTACTCATACTCACTCAAAAAGGAAAAGGCAGGACGGATTCTTCCCGTTCTGTTTTTTCCTTTTTGTAATCAAGGGGGGAGTGTGCTAAAGACAGTGCTCTGATGATGCAACGGCGTGGACATAGCCTTTTGGAAGGCTTCTGACGACGCTGCTGCTATAAAAGCGTTACTTTTAAAGCTTGGCATACTTATAGGTGGGGAACAAATAGATTACTACTACCGGGAGCGAAGAAGCTTGATTAAGTTGCAGGCTGACAGACAGATCTGACAGAGAAATCATGAATAATAGTGCAAAGAAATATATGATAATAATATATACTAATACAGAAAAAATACTTGACTGTATGAACGCTATATAGATTATACTACTAAAAGTGAAGCGTTGGGGCAGGACTATGTAAGACTAGCTGCTACATATGCTTAGTACAGATTTTGAAAGGATGTATGAGTAGATGAAAAAAACAAAAGCGTTGCGTAATGCCATCATGATGTCTGTAATCATGAGTGCGAGTGTAGTTTTGGGAAATGCGGCCTTGGCTGCAGATGAAACCCCGGAATATTTTTTGGATGAGCTGGTTGTTACAGCAACGAGAACTCCGGTAGAGGCCTTCAAGGCAAATGCTAATATCAGCGTTGTTACAAGAGATACGATTGAAAAGAATCATTATTCCAACGTGCAGGACGCTTTGCGCGATATTCCCGGTGTAACCATTGCCGGTTACGGCAATACGGGTGAGGTTTATAGCTCTAATAGCCTGATTCTTAATGGTAGTGACAAGGTTGTAGTCCTGATTGATGGTGTTCGTGCTAACATCAACGGTAGCTCCAGTACCTATGGCAAAATGGCTACGTCTGAGCTGTCTAACATGGATTCTATTGAACGTATCGAGGTTTTAAAAAGCTCTGCTTCTACACTGTATGGTGCGGATGCAGCCGGCGGCGTTATTAATATTATTACCAGAAAGCCTGTTACAAACGGCGCAACAACAAAGTTAGCGGCAGCAACCGGCAGCTTTGGCAAAGAACGTTATAATTTGACCCACAGAGGCAGTGCAGATGGCTTCTATTGGGATTTGGCTCTGCAAAAGAAAATTTCCGGCAACTTTAAGGATGGCTGGGGCAGAGAGATTCCTGAGCACCTGAATTCCGAAACCAATATGTATAAATTCGGCAAGAAATTCAATGACAATGCCGATGTCAGCGTAACCTATCAAACCTATAAGGCAGACTATCTGCGTCCGACCGGTGGCTGGAACACGGTAGCGATGAACAAGGCTAATAACCAGTTTAATACTGGTTCTAAGGATAACAGCAAGTTAAACATTGTATATACGCAAAAAATGAGCGAAAAGGTGTCTAATCAGCTGGCCTTATATAAATATAAACACTCGGCTGATGAAATTACCTGGAGCAAGCCGGGAACTGCGTCGGCAAAAATTCAGCCATACATCTACCATTACAGTGCTATGGGCCTGAGCGATCAGCTCACCATTAAGCCTGACACTAAGCATACCATCGTTGGTGGCTTTGAATGGTACAAGGATAAGGTTGATAATTATATGACCAGTGCTTCCAGTAAATACAGCAATAAGAGCACAACTAATAAGTCCATCTACATTAATGACGAATTTGCTCTGACCGATACCTGGAATCTGTCCTATGGTGTTCGTTACAATGACGATTCCAATTATGGTTCTAAGTGGCTGCCGAGCATTGTTTTGGGCAATACTCCTAACGATAAGCTGAATTACTATATTGGCTTCAAAAAATTCTTTGTAGCACCGTATCCTTCCCAATTATATGGACAATACGGCACTCCGGACCTGAATCCTGAAACCGGCTCTGCCTTCGAGGGTGGTGTAAACTATCGTTTTGACCCGACTTTTGCAAGCAGCCTGCACGTTTTCAGACGTGACATGAAGGACACTATCAACTATGATTCGGGCACGAAAAAATACATGAACTCCGGTGAAGAGGTTGCTACCGGTTTTGATGTTCAGCTGCGTAAGGCTATTGGCAGTCACCTGTCCACAAATGTTGGTTACACCTATACCTACATCAAACCGACTGCTGCTAATAAAAATCCTAACAGTGATGGCAGAATCCCGCGCAGTGCGTGGAACATCGGTGTTGGCTATGATTTGAATAAGTTTAATGCCAACCTGGCAGTCCGTGGCACGATTGCCAAGCAGGGCGGCTACGCTACAACTTATGGCGATAACGCCTCTGCTGAGGCTAAGGATTATCATACCTACTGGATTTTTGATTTGGGCATGAACTACAGACCGACTAAGGTGTTCAATATTTACGCAAAATGCAACAACCTTTTCGACAGACTGTATACCGAGCAAAGAGCCTGCCTGCTGCCTGAAACGGGCACATCCTGGTATTCCGCACCCGGTAGAAGCTTTGAGGTTGGCGTAGAATACACCTTCTAATATTTATTGATTCTTCATATTTTCATACTCATTCAAAAAAGTGGGGCGGATTATTTCCGTCCTGCTTTTTTCTTGGCCGCAGTTGACCCTACGAACACTATATAGTGTAAGCTGTGTGCTAAAAGCAAAGGAGGAAGGCCTGTGGCTAAGGTTGTCATTATTACGAATACGGATGGATATTTCGCACTGGTCAAAAAGGCACTCAATAATTTGTGCAATGAGGGAGTGCTTGTAGATGAAGCGGCTGCCTATGTGGCAGACAGTGAAAGCATTTGGGATGGCTTTTGGGATCATTGTATCAAGGGCAGCGAGGTAGTTATTATTGAATGGATGGGCGTGAGCCTGGAGGTGCCGTTTCTGCAGGGGGCTTTGGCCGCGCTGGAGCACAAGGGAATTGCCTATAAGATTCACGCAGGTGATGAAGCGGCCGGCAACGCTTCCAATGGCTGGGAGGCAGCAGACCACGTGATGCTGGCACGTTATTCGGTGTATGGCGGCATTGCCAATTACCGCAATATGTGGCTGTGGCTTTTGGTACGCTTTTGCAAGGCAGATTTTACTATTGACGAGCCCCGGGAGATGCTGTGGAATGGCATTTATGAGCCAACGCAGGCGCAGCCATATACCAGCCTGAAGCAATATTGGCAGGAGCATTGCTGCGATGGCAGACCCACTGTTGGCTTGCTCTTTTACCGTAATGAGTGGCTGGCAGATAATCTTGGCTACCAGAAGGCCGTCATAGAGGAAGCGCGCAAACAGGGAATCAACGTCATCGCAGTTTTCAGCCACGGAGTGCGTAATCCGGAAATGGGTGCCCCTGGTCTGGAGGATGCCGTTGCACGTTATTTTATGCGCGACGGCAAGCCCGTGATTGACGTTTTGCTAAACACGATAAAGTTTTCGCTTACAGCGTCAGGATCTATGCCGCTAGCGGTGCTGCAAAGGCTGAATGTACCCCTTTTGCAGGCGTATACGATGATGCGTACTACAGAGGAGTGGCAGAAAAATATTCAGGGACTGAGCGCGGTAGAGGTCGCTATCAGCGTGACGATGCCGGAATTTGACGGAGCGCTGCACAGCGTGCCGATTGCCGGCAAATACCGCGACAGGGATAATATAGTTTACTTTGTACCCATACAAAAGCGGATAGAGCGGCTGCTGCATAAGGCAAAAAAATGGGCAATATTACGTCATAAAGCCAATGAGCAAAAGCGCATTGCGATTATTTTCCATAACTATCCACCCAAAAATTCCAATATTGGTACTGCGCTGGGAATGGATTCGCCGGAAAGCGTGCGTCTGCTGCTAGCGGCAATGCAGGAGGCAGGGTATGCAGTTGACCATATTCCTGCGGACAGCAAAAGCTTTATGGAAGAAATTATTGCCTGTGCGACGAACGACAGAAGATTTTTGACGGAGGAACAGATTGCCAATGCCGTCGGCAGGGTGAACTTGGCAGAATACAAAAAGCTTTTTGACACACTGCCTGCCGCAGTACAGGAAAAAATGATATCGGCCTGGGGCGAGCCTTTGGGAGAAGTCTTTAATTATGATGACAGTCTGCTGATTCCTGGCATGCTAAACGGCAATGTGCTGCTTACGGTGCAGCCGCCGCGTGGCTTTGGTGAGGATAGCGGCAAAATTTATCATGATCCTGTAGCACCGCCTACACATCATTATCTTGCTTATTATTATTGGCTGCGCGCTGTGTGGAAGGCCGACGCTGTTATCCATGTGGGCACGCATGGGTCGGTTGAATGGCTGCCAGGTAAGGCTGCAGGCCTTTCTGAAGGCTGCTATCCCGACATCTGCATGAATGATTTGCCTAATATCTACCATTACGTGGTTACGGTTATCGGCGAAGGCATACATGCCAAGCGGCGCAGTGCTGCCTGCCTTGTGGATTACCTTACACCGCCGATGGGTGTTGCCGGCTTGTACGACAGTATGGCGGAGCTGGAAGCGCTGCTTGATGAATATCTCGATTTTAAGGATAACGAAAAGGATAAGCTGGATAATGTTATGCAGCTGATTAGGGAAAAAGCAGCAGAGTGCAATCTGGATAAGGAAATTAGCGAGGAGGGTGATTTTGCAGCCTATGTGGTAAAGCTGCACAATTATCTGACAGACATTAAAAATATGCAGATACGCGTCGGTCTGCATATCTTGGGTGAAGCACCGGCGGACAAGCAGCTGGATGAATATCTTTTTGCAATGAGCCGGCTGGAAAATGGCAAGCACCCATCGCTTGTCAAAACACTTGCAGAAAAATATGGCTTTGATTATTACGAGCTTTTAGAAAATAGCGTCCAAAGAATCCCCGCACTACATATGACCTACGGACGCTTGGCAGATATGCTGCGGGCGAAAAGCATGGAGATTATCCATTATCTGGCGGACAAGGGCTTTGCTTTGGAAGCTGTAAATGGGGTTTTGCATTTGCAGGATTACGCCGGACAGGAGCAAGGGTGGCAGGAAAAGCTTTTAGCTGCCTGTGAATATATCTGCGGCTATCTTGCACCTGCTTTGGCGGCGACGCGGCAGGAGATGAGCAATACTTTGAGAGCCCTGCGTGGAGAATTCATTGACCCGTCGGTAGCAGGTGCGCCGACCAATGGCAGGGCAGACGTGCTGCCGACAGGCCGCAATTTTTATGGCGTGGACCCGCAGACGCTGCCGACTAAGGTAGCCTGGGAGGTGGGTCGTGACAGGGCAGAAGGCGTTGTAGCGCAATATATTGCCGACGAGGGTCGTTATCCCGAGACAGTGGGTATGGTTATGGGATCGGATATGCGCACGCATGGAGTAAGCTTTGCACAATTCATGTATCTTTTGGGCATCCGTCCCGTATGGCAGCAGGGCAGTGGCAGGGTTATCGGCCTGGAGGCTATGCCGCTTAGCGAGCTGAAGCGGCCGCGTATTGACGCGACAGTAAGGATAACTGGTATGATGCGTGATAGCATGCCTTGCGTCGTTACCTTGCTGGATAAGGCTGTAAAGCTGGCGGCAAGCCTGGACGAGAGTGATGAGGATAATTATATCAAAAAGCACCTGAAGGAGGATGAACAATACCTCAAGGAGCAGGGAGTGGATGCTATTGAAGCGGCCAAGCAGGCGGTACACCGCATTTTTGGTTGTCCGCCGGGTGGTTATGGTGCAGGCGTGGCTAATCTGCTGGAAGAAAAAAACTGGGAGACGTTAAACGATCTTGCTAATGTGTATGTGCGCTGGGGTGCGCATGTGTATGGCGAGGGAGAAAGCGGTGCCTATATGCCCGAGCTGTTTAAGCACCGCCTGAGTAAAATTGACGCGACCGTTATGGGGGTGGATAACCGTGAGATAAATCTGCTCAGCTCAGATGATTTTAATTCCTATCATGGAGGCTTGATTGCGGGCGTACGCAGCTTTAGCGGCAAGATGCCCCGCACCTACTGTGCTGACAGCACTGACCAGAGCCACACGGTCATCCGTACTATTGAGCAGGAGGTTAAGCGTGTATTTAGAGGAGAGGTTATGAACCCTAAATTCATTGAAGGCATGATGGAGCATGGCTACAAAGGTGCGGCGGATATGGGCAATTACGTCGCACACTGCTACCAATGGGATGCCACTAGCGATGTTATGGATGATTGGATGTACGAAGACCTGGCACGCAAGTACGCGCTTGACCCCAAGGTGCGTGAATGGATGCAGGAGGTTAATCCTTGGGCGTTGCACCGCATTGCCGAGGTTTTGCTGGAGGCAGAGCAGCGCCAGATGTGGCAGGCAGCACAATCTACGAAGGAAGAGCTGCAGGAGCTGATGCTTTCTATGGAGGGTGAAATGGAGGACAGGGCAGATAAATAAGTTGTAATTTCCTACTATTCGTAATAAATATTAAAAAGTGCTTGACAGTATGAACACTATATTGTTTATAATGACCATAGTGTGTTGATAGGGCAGGACTACATAGGATTAGCTGCCAAGAGGACATGCTGCATGTGGATATTTTTTGAAAGGATGTATGAGACGATGAACAATGTAAAGGCTTTAGGTAACGCCATGTTGCTGTCGGCAATTATGGGTACAAGCGTAGTATGGGGTAATGCTGCGTTTGCAGCGGAGGATACTCCGGAATTCTTTTTAGACACGATGGTAGTTACAGCTACAAGAACTCCGGTAGAGGCATTCAAGGCTAACGCTAACGTTAGCGTTATTACGAGTAAAGAGATTAAAACGCGTCACTATCAGGATTTGTCTGAAGCATTGCGTATGGTTCCCGGTGTGTACATTGGCAACTACTCTATGGCAGGCTATGATAACAGCAACAATTTAAAAATTAATGGTGCCGACGAAATCGTAGTTTTGGTCGATGGCGTCAAGGTCAATAACGTTAGCAATCGTTTTTCTGCCGTGATGCTGAAGAACATGGAGAATGTAGAACGCATAGAGGTTTTGAAGGGCTCTGCTTCTACGCTGTACGGCAGTGATGCTAAGGGCGGCGTTATTAACATCATCACCAAAAAACCGGATAAAATCAGAACCTACTTCCGCGTAGACGGCGGCAGCAACAGTGTCACCAACTATTATGCAGGTCAGTCCGGCAGTGAAAAGGATTGGTCCTGGGATGCAAATGTCAGCAGAAACCTGAGCGGAGATTTTAAGGATGGCAATGGTGTAACAACGCCTTCAAAATCTAAATCTACCAGCACTAATTTTAAGATTAGCAAAAAATTGAGTGACAAGCACGAGCTGACAGCAACCTATGATTCCTATAAGGCCGATTATCGCTATACTGCCTTGTGGGAGCCCGCACTTAAAAAGGGCACGGTAGATAACCAAAACTATAAGTTTATCCTTAATAGCAATTTCGATGATAATATTCATAATACCTTGTCCTTTATTAATATTGACAACGATACTAATTTTAATAATTACAAGACGAGCGTTACTACTAAACGCATTACAGACCAGCTTTCTGCTAAAATCGGCAATCATTTGCTGACCGGTGGCTTTGAGTTCAGCCACGATAAGGTTTGGACTTTTGAAGGTAAGAAGCTGATCAATAGAGCCTTTTTCCTGCAGGATCAGTTTGATATTACCAAACAACTGAAATTAACTGCCGGCGTGCGTCATGATAATAACTCCGGCTTTGGTAAGCATACTACCCCCAGCGCAAACCTTGGCTACACCTTTAACAAGGACAGGACCAATGTTTATGTAAGCTATAGCGAGTACTTTATTCCGCCTACCCCGACCCAACTGTATAGTTCTAAATACGGTAACCCCAATATTAAGCCGGAAACAGGTAATACTAAGGAAATAGGCATTAATCACAAATTCGATGATAGCTTCGTGTTGACAGCACACGCCTTTAAACGTTATTCTGAAAACAGAATCGGCTATTCAGCTCCTCATTATACCAATGTTGGTGACGAGCGTGCACGCGGCTGGGATGTGCAGTTGAAAAAGCAGTTCGTACCGCAGCTGTCTGCATACCTTGGCTATACTCATACCATTGTCGATGCCACCAAGCAAAGAGCAAGAAACGTTGATGGTTATGTACCTAAAGGTGCTTGGAACCTGGGCGTTGATTACGACAACAAGGATTTTAGCGCCAGCATTATCGGCAAGGGAATTATTGACCGTATGGGACCGCAAACTGCAGATGCAGTAGACAGCTTCTTCCCCGCAACAACATATTTTGTTTGGGATGCTGCCATGAACTACAACGTTAATAAGAATGCTAAGATCTATTTTAAGGTAAACAATATTTTTGATAAATTCTATGCAGAGCATTCTAATGCCCGTTATAACTGGAGCAGCGATCCTGATGGTCAATGGTGGCGCGCTCCCGGCCGTTCCTTTATCGTAGGTATGGAATACGCATTCTAAGGGATAATTCACTAATCTACCTCACTAAAATTTATATACTTTCTCAATCGGGACGGATTCATTCCGTCCCAATTTTTTAAGGAGCGGTTGATTATAAGCGTGCTGTAATAGTGCAGGCTGGTTGAAACTTTAAGGAAAAGCTTAAGCGCCGGGAGGTGAAAAAGATGTGGAAAAAGTGTATAGTGCTTTTATTGGTATTGTCGTTTTGTATAGCAGGCTGCCAAAATCAAAGTAGGGATGAGGCAACAGCGGCAGGTTATCAGGTAGTTGATTCGCAGGGGACGGTTATCAAGCTGGCACAAAAACCAAAGCGTATTATGACGACGCATTTTAATTTGGACAATATTTTGATGGGTGTTGTCAATCAGGACCGTGTGGTTGCTCTTTCCAAAACAATGGATGATGCTGCCGTATCTTATATCGAACCGGAGGCGATAAAAAAGCCGGCCAAGCTACCCTATAATTTTTCCTTAGAGCAGGTCCTGTCGTTCAAACCAGATTTGATTATTGCCCGGGAAAGCACGGGCGAGGATCGCATACAGGCATATCGTGGCATGGGGATACCTGTTTACGTGGTAGGCAATGCTAATAATGTTGAAGATATAAAAAAGCAGATTCAGGAGATCGGTCAGGCCGTAGGTGAGGAAGAAAGCGCCGGCAGACTGCTGCAGAAAATGCAAAAAGAGCTTGACGATATTAAAAACAGAGTAAATAGCGCTGGTGGTGAAAGCAAAAGCGTGATGCTTGTTTCTAAAATGAACCATAGCTATGGCGGCAAGGGGTCTTTCTTTGATGATATGTGTCACTATGCCGGTGTGCGAAACGCTCCTGCCGATATAGGCGTTTTTAACGGACAGCTGATGGACAAGGAAGTGATGCTGCGTGCTAATCCGGATTACTTTCTGTTGTCGCTGTCATGGGAGCTGAAGCATGATAATAAGGATGGTTATAAAAAAGAGTTTTTAGAAGATCCTGCCCTCTCTAGCCTGCAGGCGGTAAAGAACGAGCATGTATGCTACTTAAAGGATAAGCATTTATATGCGTCTAACCAAAACTGCGTGTGGGCCATCAGAAAGATCGCCAACCTTGTATATGGTGATATTTTTTCTCATGAAGAAGAACGCTTCCTAAAGGGATATTAAATTGTGGAAACGGAGATACCGAGATACGCCTTGGCAATTATTGCAATTTGAAGTGCATGGTGTGGGTGAAATTCGCAAATAGTACAAGTAATACAATCTGGGAATACTTATTAATAAAATTATAATACTTGACAGTATGAAGCCTATATAGTTTATAATGTGCGAAATTTGGTGTTCAGGTAGGACCGTTTCGTACTGCTTGCCTGATAGCTGAATAACAGATGTTTTTGAAAGGGTGTATATGTAAATGAGAAAAACAAAGGTATTGCGTAATGTACTTATGCTGTCAGCAATTATGAGTGCGAGTGTGTTGGGCAGTAGTACGGCCCTGGCAGCAGAGGATACTCCGGAATATTTTTTGGATACGTTGGTGGTTACAGCGACGAGAACCGAAAAAAAGCTGGTTGATACTCCTGCCAATGCTGTTGTTATTACCAAGGAGGAGATTAAGGAGAGAGGTTATACCAGCCCCTTTGAGTTAGTAACCGGCATAGCACAAGCCGGCGCTATGGGCTGGCAGGAGGATGGTAGCGATTACAGCGGTATGCTGTCACGTATCCGCCTGCGTGGCATGGATAATGGTACATTGGTTTTGCTGGACGGACATCCGGCTAATTTCCTAAATGCTTCTGCTTTAAATTCTATCCCCATGGATCAAATTGAAAAAATTGAAATCGTCAAGGGACCTGGTTCCGTTTTGTATGGCCCACAGGCCATGGCCGGTGTCATTAATGTTATAACCAAAAAGCCTTTGTCGGGATCACAGGCAAACGGAAATGTATATGGAAGCATAGGTAACCGCTACAAGGATTACGGTGTAAACGTTAACGCTGATATTCTTACAATTGGTGCTAAAAAATCCTTTACCAAGGACTTCCCGGATTTAATGCGTCCTGCAAATGGGGGAGGAAATGCTTTAGAAACAGCTGATAAGCAGCAGGAGCAGATCTTTGGTACTATACGCTTAGCAAAAGACCTGACTACGTCTGCTTCACACAAAAAAACTCATAATAGGTGGATAAGTGGTAAGTTCGTTAATGGGGTAAAAAACATTACTAAGGACTGTGAGTCTGACGCGGAGTATAATACTTATGCGTTAAACTATGATAATATCGAAAATGGCTGGAAGGCAGGATTGTCATATTTTGACATATCGATGAAGCAGAATTATCGTTTTGGTGCTACTAACAGTATGTATAAAGGCCATAATATTGATTTAGACGTGCAAAAAACCTTTAAATTTAACGATGCAAAGGATGCACTCGTTATTGGTGGGCAGATGACCAAAGAATATTGGAAATCTGTTCTTGCTTCAACTAACACCAATACGGATTCAAGTCGTAAGAGCTACTCGCTTTATCAATCGTATGACCATAAATTCAGTGATGCATATAGCATGATTTTTGGTTTGCGTGAATATTGGATGGGTTCTTCTAAATATTTGGCTAGTGAAAAAAGAATTTTACCTCAGGTACAAGGCTTATACAAGATAAACACGGCCTCCAGCGTTTACTTTAATGTTGGCAAGTCCTTTGAAATGCCACAGCTTTCTTCAAATTTCTACACGGGACCGAAGTATGAAATTAATCCGGATATTAAACCGCAATCTAGCTGGTCTTATGAGGGTGGCTATAAATATGAAGATGATAAGCGCACACTTACCGCTACCGTATTTTATGTAGATGCAACGGATAAAATTATCTGGGGTAAAACAGATACCAATAAAAACATTCAAGTTAATGCTGATAAATGGAAAAACTATGGCTTGGAATTGAATTATAAGCAAAAATTAAATGATGTGCAGGATGTTTATTTAGGAGCAACGTTCCAAAATCCTAAGGCTAAATCTGATTACGGTGATTGGAAAACTAAAAGCGGCTCTTGGTCTCAGGATGAGGCAAAGGTATTGTTTAATTTAGGTACGACCTATCATAAAGCAAAATTTGCTGCAGATACCCATATCACCGCAACCTTAAAACGCGAACCGTCATATTATTTGTATAATGGTGCTTCCCCTAGTGCTAAGGCAGGCAATCCGCCGGATCCTAACCTAAAGGACAAATTGGAT